>RFVJ01000153.1 GCA_009928125.1 Betaproteobacteria bacterium | reverse complement strand
GCAAGCGATGACACTGCCGCCAGTGGGCACTGCGTGAACAGCATGACCCATTCAGTGTCTTTGTTGCCCGGCGGCAGTGCTGCGCTGGGGGCTTCTGCAGTGGCCGAACCGCTCACCCTGGGGGTGATGGGCGGCGGTCAATTGGGCCGCATGTTTGTGCATGCCGCGCAAACCATGGGCTATTTCACAGCCGTGCTCGACCCCGATGCCAACAGCCCTGCCGGTCGTGTGAGCCATCGCCACATTCAAACCGACTACACCGACCCCGCAGGTTTGCAGCAGTTGGCTGCGTGCAGTGCCGCCATCACCACCGAGTTTGAAAACGTGCCCGCGCCCGCATTGCGTGAACTGGCCAAGTTGCGACCCGTGTCGCCAGGTGCCGATGCCGTGGCCATCGCGCAAGATCGCGCGGCTGAAAAAGCGCACTTCGTCGCATGTGGCGTGCCGTGTGCACCTTATGCCGTGATTGAAACGGCCGCTCAGTTGGAAGACGCTGCGCTGCGCAATGTGTTGCCGGGTATTTTGAAAACCTCGCGATTGGGCTACGACGGCAAAGGCCAAGTGCGAGTGAAAGACGTTGAGGCTTTGCGCTCTGCGTGGCAAGGCTTGAAGCAAGTGCCCTGCGTGCTTGAAAAAATGTTGCCACTGGAATTGGAATGCTCGGTCATTGTGGCGCGTGGCCGCGATGGCCAGATGGTGAATTTTCCAGTGCAGCGCAATTTGCATCGCGAGGGCATCTTGGCGGTCACAGAAGTTTACGAAGGTCATTTGCCCGCGGATTTGCAGCAACAAGCCGTGACTGCCGCGCGTGCGATTGCTGAAGGCGTGAACTATGTTGGCGTGTTGTGCGTCGAGTTTTTTGTGTTGCAAGATGGCAGCCTGGTGGTCAATGAAATGGCGCCTCGCCCACACAACAGCGGTCATTACACCTTGGACGCCTGCGACCAATCGCAATTTGATTTGCAAGTGCGCACCTTGGCCGGCTTGCCTTTGACACAGCCGCGCCAACACAGCGCCGCCATCATGCTCAACTTGCTGGGTGATGTGTGGTTGGATGCAAACAATACTTTGCGCACGCCCGACTGGGCTGCCGTGCTGGCCTTGCCTGGCACCCACTTGCATTTGTATGGCAAAACCGAAGCCCGCACCGCACGCAAGATGGGCCATCTCAACGTCACCGGCACTTCGCCCGCGCACGTTCGTGAAGTGGCCTTGAAGGCTGCCGCCATTTTGGGCATCGACGCTTTTTAAGTTGTTCGAACCCTGCGCCTTCACCATTTCACATGATCATCTCTGGCCACAACCCCGCCCACGTGCAACAAGCGGCCGATGCTTTGTGCGCCGGTGAACTCTTGGGTCTGCCCACCGAAACTGTGTACGGTTTGGCTGCAGACGCCCACAATGAAACCGCTGTGGCCAAAATTTTCAAAGCCAAAGGCCGGCCGTCCAATCACCCTTTGATTGTTCATGTGGCTTCTGTCGCGGCAGCCAAGCACTTCGTCAGTGAAGTGCCCGCGTTTGCGCAAGTCCTCATGACACAATTTTGGCCAGGCCCCCTGACCCTCATCTTGCCTCGACGGCCAGACACAGCTGCCGCAGCAGCAGGCGGACAAAATTCGGTCGGCTTGCGTTGTCCCTCGCATCCCGTTGCGCTTGCTGTGCTCAAGGCCTGCGCAGACAAAGGGGTTTGGGGTGTGGCCGCACCCAGTGCCAACTTGTTCGGCCGCGTCAGCCCCACTTCGGCTGCGCATGTGCAGTCGGAATTTGGCGATGCACTTTTGATTTTGGATGGCGGTGAATGTGACGTGGGCATTGAGTCCACCATCGTGGACTGCACCCGGGGTGTGCCTGTGTTGTTGCGCCCTGGACAAATCAGCCGCACGCAAATCGAACACGCTTGCGGTCTGAAATTACTCAACCCAGATGCATTGCCCACTGCGGCACCACGTGCTTCAGGCACCTTGGCGTCGCATTACGCGCCATCGGCCAAGGTGCGTTTGATGCACACGGCCGATTGGCAAAAAGCATTGGCAGCCTTGGGGCCGCACACTCAAAATTTGGCCTTGTGGTCTGTTGAAAAACCTGCCAATGAACTGATGGGTGCTGGCTTGGTTTGGCGCGCACTGCCTTCAGATGCAAGCCAAGCGGCGCATGATTTGTTCAGTGTGCTCCGAGATTTTGACGCCCGAGGCGTTCGCACCATCTGGATTGAAATGCCGCCTGACACACCCGAGTGGGAAGGTGTGCGCGACCGGATTCAGCGCGCTGCGGCTTGAGCACCACCCACAAAAAAACACCCCGAAGGGTGTTTTTTTGTGGCGCATTGAATGCGATTAAAACTTCATGCCAACACCCAAACTCACACCAATGGGGTTGAGCGTGATGTCCAA
Source organism: Betaproteobacteria bacterium (assembly GCA_009928125.1). Taxonomy (GTDB): domain Bacteria; phylum Pseudomonadota; class Gammaproteobacteria; order Burkholderiales; family Burkholderiaceae_C; genus Limnohabitans_A. The sequence continues at coordinate 2,992 of RFVJ01000153.1, read as the reverse complement.
GGTTTGGCCGGTTGACAAGGTGTTGCGTGTCTTGAGGGGGGTCTTGGTGATGGCCCCATCCACAAACCAACGCTCGTCAATTTTGTAAGACGCACCCACTTGAAGTGTGGCTGCCAATTTGGATTGAATTGACAAGGTGGTGGGCGTGAGGGGCGTGCCACCCGTCAGGCCTGACAATGCTGCGGTGGTGTGCTCACCGTCAAACTTCGCATAGGTGATGCCCAAGCCCAAATAGGGACGGAACAAGCCACTGGCTTCACCAAAACGGTACTGCACCATGACGGTGGCGGGGATGGCTTTGGTGTCACCAATTTTGCCAACGCCCGCAATGGTGCCTGCACCATACAAGTCGTGCTTGAAGGGCAATGCCAATGGCAAGTCAATGGCCACGCTGTTGCTGAGCATGTAGGTGATACCACCAGCGTATTGCGTGCTGTTGCTGACGGCTGATTGTGCCCCTGGCAAAGAAGGCGCAGACAAGTTGCCGCTGGTCACTTGGGGGGCCAGCTGCATGATGCCACCGCGAACCAACCAGCTGCCCTGCGATTGGGCGTGCGCGTTGCTTGAAAGCGCGAGTGTGGCAACTGCTGCCAAAGCAGACAGCGCAAAGCAGAATTTTGAAGTCATGAGGGTTCTCCTTTGCAATGTATTACAGCCAACCTGCGGTGGCCAAAGATTTGGCAACCAATTGGCTTAGCAACTGATAGCCCAGAGGTGTGGGGTGAAAGCCGTCTGAGAAGGCATAGGTTTGCCACCAGTTGGCACCGCCAGTGGCGCCTGCGGGGGGCGTCATGGCCGACAAATTGGCCGCTGTACAAGTTTGGAAGTTGTAAGTGGGCAAGCCATCCGCGCCGACACCTGTGATGGGGCACGCTGGCGTGGTGACGTTGGTCAGGCCGTACTGGGCAGGGTTGGCTTCTGACTGTGCACGAGCACCTGCACCGGTGGCACCACCGCCATAGGCGGCTGCGATGCCACTCAACACCATTTGGAAGCGAGGCGTGTTGGTGATGCCGGGCATGTTGAGCACCGCAACGCGTTGCGCACCTTTGTCCAATGCATTGGCTTTGATGCTGTTGTAAAACTTATCGGCCAAGGCCACCATGTAAGTACCACCCACTTGGGCCATGCCGGCTTGTCCACCCGCCAACATGGGGCCGAGTGTGGTGGCAGGAATGAGGGTGCCGGCCATGGCGGCAAAGCTGGCGCCACCATCTTTGGCGGCACCCAAATAAGCACCCACCAAATCGGCTGCGTCATTGCCACCGCCGTCAATCAGCAGCAAATCAGAGCTGCTGTAATTGCCGGCTGAACTGGCCACTTGCAATTGGTACGTGATGGAGAAGGGGGATGCACCCGCGCCCGTTTGGGGGTTGATGTTGTTGATGCGGCCGCCGCCCACTGCATAGCTGGTGCAACCTGGCACCACAGAGAAGGGGGAGGCTGCAGCGCCGGTGTATTTGAAGAAGTTACACAGCTGAGGTGCACCCAAGAGCGCAGCCAAGCGCTCTGTCCAGAGCGTGTTGGGTTCGCTGGCGCTGTCTTGCACCGAGAAAATACGGCCATTGGTGGGAATGCCTTTGAACACACCACTGTCGGCCAGGCTGTCGCCCATGACTTTGACGGATGTGATGCCCGCCAGTCGGCTGGTTTGACTACCGCCCCCGCCGCCGCATGCTGCCAGCAAGGCAACCACTGCCGTGCTGAGCAGTGCTATTTTCCACTTCTTGGATGTCATCGTTCACCTCTTTGCTTGTCTCTGAGACGTATTGAAAAAAGAACGCCCGTTCTTTTCGAATCATCTTAAGCAGAGGTGCAAGGGGGGGTGATGGGGTAAATACCAGTGGGTCTATGACTTTTTGTCATCTTTGACGACCCACTCCAACAGTTTGTCCAAAGCAGGTCGCGCCGCATTGGCATTGGGGTGGTTCACGATCACCACAAACACATAACGTTGGCCACTGAGTCCGTCTACATAGCCGGCCAAGGATGCCACATCGCGCAGGCTGCCAGATTTGAGCCGAGCCCGGCCAATTGCGACAGATTGGGGCAAGCGATCTTTCAAGCGAACCACAGTGCCGTCCACTCCCGCAATGGCCAATGAGTTTTGCAACGCACTGGCATATGCGCTGTGCAGACCCGACTGCAGCAAGGCGCCAAGCGCCAGTGCGTTGCTGCGTTCCTCGCGTGACAAGCCCGAACCATTTTCCAGCACGGGCAGCGCTTGATCTTTGAAGTTCTGCCGCCACCACTGCAAAACCATCGCGCGAGAGGTCTCAAATTGGCCAGGCCGGTGTTGGCTCGACAAACTCAAGAAAAGTTGTTGCGCCATCACGTTGTTCGAAAACTTGTTGATGTCGGCCACGATCTCGGACAAGGGCAAGGAGGCTGCCTCATGCCAAAGCGCGGCGCGTGCCGGTGTGATGCCATCGCGCACTTGCCCCGAAAGTTTGCCGCCAGCCAGTTGCCACATGGCATGGACCATGCGCGGCGCAAAACTTTGCGGTTGCACATAAGCCACAGGCCATTTTTGTTCGCCACAAGCGAGAGGGTAAGTGCCGTTAAAGCGAATAAAATCGGGGTTGGAGAAATCAGCCTTGAGTTGCGTGCGCCAATCTTGGCAGGGCGCTTGGGACAAAGGTGCGGTGGTCGACCATTGCAGGTTGCGCAAAGGTGGTTCGCTGTCGATTTGCACTTCACCGCGCGTTGGGTTCGGTGTGAATTTGAACAGCAGCGCATTGAAGTTCAGCAACAGGCCTTGGGGTGCCACGTTGTAAGGGCGCAAAGGTTCGTCGTCGAAACTGGCGGGGTTGCGCGCGGGCAAGTCAAACACACTGCCATCCAAAATGATGTCGCCGCGAATCTCGCGCACCCCTTTTTGTTGGACGGCTTCGATCAAGGCTTGCAAGCGCTCGACGACCAGTTTGGGATCGCCACTGCCCTTGAGGTAGAGGTTGCCTTGCAGCACATTGTCTTTGATCGGGCCGTCGAT
>RFVJ01000152.1 GCA_009928125.1 Betaproteobacteria bacterium | reverse complement strand
GTCGTCAATGAAATGTTTGGTCAAACCGAAATCAACTACGTGGTGGGCAATTGCCAAGTATTTTGGCCCTCCAAACCTGGCAGCATGGGACGGGGATACCCAGGCCACCAAGTGGCGGTGATTGACGACCAAGGACAAATTTGCAAACCTGGTGAGGCTGGTGAAGTGGCTGTGAACCGTTTTGATCGCCATGGTCATCCCGACCCCGTATTCTTTTTGGGGTACTGGAAAAATCCCGTTGCCACACAGGCCAAGTACACTGGGAACTGGTGTCGAACAGGTGATGTCGCCATCCAAGATGACCAAGGTTACCTGTGGTACCAAGGCCGCACAGATGACATGTTCAAAGCTGCTGGTTATCGCATTGGCCCTGGTGAAATCGAAAATTGTTTGGTCAAGCATCCCGCTGTGGTCAACGCGGCTGTGGTGCCCAAGCCTGATACAGATCGCGGTGCAGTGGTCAAAGCTTATGTGGTTTTGTCGCCAGACTATGTGGCCCAAAAGGCTTTGGCGCGCAACGTTGAAAAATTTGAAAAGACACTCATTGAAGATTTGCAACGTCACGTTCGCGGATTGTTGGCGCCTTACGAATACCCCAAAGAAATCGAACTTTCAGAACAAGATGAACAAAATCACGCTAGGCACCTCCGACCTGCTAGTCACACCCATTTGTTTGGGCACCATGACTTTTGGAGAACAAGTTGCAGAAAAAGAAGCGCACCAAATTTTGGATCGCTCTTTGGCATTGGGTGTCAACTTTCTAGACACGGCTGAAATGTATTCAGTGCCTGCAAAAGCCGAAACCTGTGGCTCAACTGAAAGCATTTTGGGCAATTGGTTTGCAAACAACCCTGGCGTGAGACAAAAAGTGGTGTTGGCCACCAAAGTGGCCGGTCCCTCTCGCGGCATGCCATGGATTCGTGAAGGCGCTGGCATGACACCTCAAGATATTTTGAATTCGTGCGATGCGAGTTTGAAGCGTTTGAAAACCGATGTGATTGACCTTTATCAAATTCATTGGCCTGAGCGCCATGTGCCTGCATTTGGCATGATGTATTTTGATCAGAGCAAAGCCAAAATTGAAACCTCATTGCATGCGCAATTGGAAGCCATGGCCAAGTTGGTCAAAGCCGGCAAAGTGCGCCATGTGGGTCTTTCAAACGAAACGCCTTACGGCACCCATGAGTTCATCCGCTTGGCTGAACAGCATGGCTTACCCAGAGTGCAAACTGTTCAGAACCCTTATTGCTTGGTGAATCGGACCTTCGACAATGCAATGGACGAAACGTGCCACCACTTGAAGGTGTCTTTGTTGGCTTACTCGCCACTAGGTTTTGGTTCTCTGACAGGCAAATACGATCAGACAGGCTTGGACGGCCCAGGCGCACCCATGGGCCGCTTGGCCAAATACGAGTCGATGCGCAAGCAACGCTGGGCGCGACAATCAACCTTGGATGCAGCCCGTCTGTACAACCAATTGGCGCGTGACCATGGCATGACGCCTGCGCAAATGGCCTTGGCGTTTTGTTACACGCGTTGGTCGGTGGCGAGCACCATCATTGGTGTGACTTCGGTGGCGCAATTGGAAGAAGATGTGAAGGTTTGGGGCACGCAGTTGTCTGCAGAAGTCTTGGCCGAGATTGATGCGATTCGTTTGGTGCACCGCGACCCTGCAACCTGATGCGCCATTTCAAGTCCAATCAAGTTTAAGATCGACGCATGTCTGAAAATTTGTTGAACGTTCTGCTGAGCCCTCTCAGTGTGGTGATCTTGGCCTACCTCTTGGGCTCTTTGAGTTTTGCTGTCATCGTCAGCCGTTTCATGGGGCTGTCTGACCCACGCTCTTATGGCAGCAAAAATCCAGGCGCCACCAATGTGCTCCGCTCGGGCAATAAAAAGGCGGCCGTTTTGACGCTCTTGTTTGATGCCCTCAAAGGCTGGTTGCCTGTGTTTGGGGTGGTGCAGTACGGTGCTGCTTTGGGCTTGGGTGAGGGCACGGCTGCGGCCGCAGGTGTTGCGGCTTTCTTGGGGCACTTGTACCCTGTGTTTTTCAGATTCCAAGGCGGTAAAGGTGTGGCCACAGCGCTGGGCGTGTTGATGGGTGTCAATCCATTGCTGGGTTTGGCCATTGCCTTGACCTGGATGGCTGTGGCTTGGTTCTTCAGGTATTCGTCCTTGGCTGCTTTGATGGCCGCCATCCTTGCGCCTGTTTATTACACTTTGGCTGGTGACGTCTTGTGGCCCTTGCAAGGGCCCATGTTGGGCTTGTTGTGCCTCATGGGGATCTTCTTGGTGTGGCGACACCGAGACAATGTGAATCGCTTGTTGGCGGGCACTGAATCCAAATTGGGTGCCAAAAAAGAAGCCACCTAAGCTTGTGAAATGGGCGCAGATGCGCCATGAAAAAAGCGCCTGGATGTGAACCCAGGCGCTTTTTTTCAGTCACGGAAGTTGTTGAAACTGATGGGGACTTCGGTGATGTCTTTTTTCAGCAGTGCCATGGCCGCTTGTAAATCATCGCGTTTGGCGCCCGTGACGCGAACCGCATCACCCTGAATCGACGCTTGCACTTTGAGCTTGCTTTCTTTCAAGACTTTTTGGATTTTTTTGCCGTCTTCAGTGGCAATGCCGTTGCGGACTTTCAAGACTTGCTTGACTTTGTCACCGCCCATTTTTTGCACATCGCCTTTGTCAAGAAAGCGGACATCGACGCCTCGTTTGGCCATTTTGTTCAGCAGCACTTCGTCAATTTGCGTGAGCTGAAAGTCGGCATCGCCATACAAGGTAATTTCTTTGTCTTTCAGTTCAATGGCGGCCGAGGTGCCTTTGAAGTCAAAGCGGGTGGCAATTTCTTTGGCGGTGGTGTCGACCGCATTTTTCACTTCAACCAGGTTAGGTTCGCAAACGGTGTCAAAAGATGGCATGGGATTTCATAATCAAGTCAGAGAATGCGACAATTCTCCCATGAACGTGACCCAAAACGTAGCCCTTCAGCCCTACAACAGCTTTGGCATTGTGGCCAAGGCCTATGCCTTGGTGCGAATTCGCTCTGTCGAGGAGGCTGTTGCGGTTCAGCAGGACCTGAAAAATCATCCCGAGGGACACTGTGTGTTGGGCGGAGGAAGCAACATCGTCTTAACGGGTGATGTCAAGCCGCTGGTCCTCAAAATGGAAATCATGGGCAAGCGCTTGGCCGGTGAAACCGAAAAAGCCTGGATTGTCGAGGCGGGTGCTGGAGAGAACTGGCATGAACTGGTCACTTGGACGCTGGACCAAGGATGGCCTGGTTTGGAGAACTTGGCTTTGATTCCAGGTTCCGTGGGTGCCTCGCCGGTTCAAAACATAGGCGCTTATGGCGTAGAACTCCAAGACCGATTTGAATCCCTGGACGCGCTCGACTTGGTCACCGGGCAGGTCTATAGCCTGAATGCAGCGCAGTGCGCTTTTGGCTATCGAGACTCCGTGTTCAAACACATCAGCAGCGGACCCAATGGCATTGGTTTGGCCGGTCGCGCCTTGATTCTGCGTGTTCGTTTTCATTTGCCCAAAGTCTGGAAGCCTGTTTTGGGCTATTTGGATTTGGAAAGAAAAATGGCCGAGACAGGCATTGCTAATCCATCGGCCCGGCAAATTTACCAATGGGTTTGTGACATCCGTCGACACAAGTTGCCCGACCCCAAGGAATTGGGAAATGCCGGCAGCTTCTTCAAAAACCCAACTGTCACGCCTGAGCAGTGTGCCGACATCATTGCGCGTGACCCCAAAGTGGTTCACTACCCGATGCCCGACGGCACCATCAAATTGGCAGCTGGTTGGCTGATCGATGCTTGTGGTTGGAAGGGGAAAAGCGTGGGCAATGCAGCTGTGTACGAAAAGCAAGCCTTGGTGTTGGTCAACCGCGGCGGTGCAACAGGCGGTGAAGTGGTCACCTTGGCCAAGGCCATTCAAACCAGTGTCTACGAGCGGTTTGGCATTCGTTTAGAGCCAGAACCCGTGGTGATTTAAGGCCAAGTTCAGACAAAAAAAGAGCCACACGAAGTGGCTCTTTTGCGTTGAAGCGATCAGCTTCAGCGGCCGATCATTTGCCGCCCTCGAGTTTGAGCATCTCGGCACCTTCGCCCAAAGACAACAAACCTGTGTGGGCATAGATGCCCAACTTGGCACGTGTGTCCACGATGTCCAGGTTGCGCATGGTGAGTTGACCAATGCGGTCCAAAGGTGTGAAGGTGGATTCGCCTTTTTCCATCGTCAAACGCTCTGGGTGGTAGGTGAGGTTGGGCGAGGTGGTGTTCAAAATAGAGTAGTCGTTACCTCGGCGCAGTTCAATGGTGACCTCGCCTGTGACCGCACGCGCCACCCAACGCTGCGCTGTTTCGCGCAGCATCAAAGCTTGTGAATCAAACCAGCGACCTTGGTACAACAGGCGGCCGAGTTTACGGCCGTTGTCGCGGTATTGTTCGATGGTGTCTTCGTTGTGAATGCCCGTGACCAAGCGCTCGTAAGCGATGAACAACAAGGCCAAGCCAGGGGCTTCGTAAATGCCGCGGCTTTTGGCTTCAATGATGCGGTTTTCAATTTGATCGCTCATGCCCAAACCATGTCGGCCACCAATGCGATTGGCTTCCAAAATGAGTTCGACAGGATCTGAGTAACTGACGCCATTCAAAGCCACGGGCTGGCCTTCTTCAAAGCGCACAGTGACTTCTTCGTGTTTGACCACGCAGTCTTCGCGCCAGAAAGGCACACCCATGATGGGTTGCACAATTTTCATGCCGCTGTTCAGGTGCTCCAGGTCTTTGGCCTCGTGTGTGGCGCCCAACATGTTGGAGTCGGTGGAGTAAGCTTTTTCGGCCGACATCTTGTAGCCAAAGCCGTGTTGCGTCATGAACGCAGACATTTCGGCGCGGCCACCCAACTCGTCAATGAACAACTGGTCGAGCCAAGGTTTGTAAATTTTCAGGGAAGGGTTGGTCAGCAAACCGTAGCGGTAGAAGCGTTCGATGTCATTGCCCTTGAAGGTGCTGCCGTCGCCCCAGATGTTGACGTCGTCTTCTTTCATGGCGGCCACCAACATGGTGCCAGTGACGGCGCGGCCAATGGGGGTGGTGTTGAAGTAGGTGACACCCGCTGTGGAAATGTGGAATGCGCCACATTGCAATGCGGCAATGCCTTCGTGCGCCAGTTGCTTGCGGCAGTCGATCAGGCGTGCTTGCTCGGCACCGTATTCCTTGGCTTTCCGAGGAATCTCTTCGTAGTCGGGTTCGTCGGGTTGACCCAAGTTGGCTGTGTAGGCGTAGGGCACGGCGCCTTTTTGGCGCATCCACAGCAAGGCTGCGCTGGTGTCCAAGCCGCCAGAGAAGGCAATGCCTACTTTTTGACCGGCAGGGATGTGTTGAAGTATGGTGGCCATGGAGGTACTTTCAAATGCGTTGCGAATCAACCAAAGTGACAGATGTAGTG
>RFVJ01000151.1 GCA_009928125.1 Betaproteobacteria bacterium | reverse complement strand
AAACTGATGCTGGGCCAGCCCCTGGAAAAAGTGGTGAACAAAGATGCCATGGCCAACCCAGCGTGTTTAGATTGGTATGTGGCATTGGCCAAACAACATTTGGCAAAAACGGCATGAAAAAAGCCAGTGTGTTCCCACACTGGCTTGGAGCGACATTGAGCTGCGCGTGCGGCGCCAATTCAAATTCAGTTTTTATGCAAGTCGGCGTTCAAGCTGCCCCAGCTTTCTGTGCGAGGGATCGCTTGCACTGCACCTGTTTGTGAATCGCGGCGGAACAAGATGCCGTTGCGACCTGACAACTCACGCGCTTTGACCACGCTGCCATCGGGCATTTTCACACGTGTGCCACCGGTCACATAGCAACCCGCTTCGACCACGCAATCGTCGCCCAACGAAATGCCAATGCCAGAGTTGGCACCCAACAAGCAACGCTTGCCAACAGAGATCACCTCTTTGCCACCGCCCGACAAGGTGCCCATGATGGATGCGCCACCGCCCACATCACTTTGATCATCCACCAACACGCCGGCACTGATGCGGCCTTCCACCATGGAGGCACCCAAAGTGCCTGCGTTGAAGTTGCAGAAGCCCTCGTGCATGACGGTGGTACCAGATGCCAAATGCGCACCCAAGCGCACGCGGTCCACGTTGGCGATGCGAACACCGGAGGGCACCACGTAGTCGGTCATGTAGGGGAACTTGTCCACGGCTTTGACATCCAACACCACGCGGGCAGCGCGCGCGCGCAAACGCGCGTCTTGCAATTGGTCGAGAGGGCAAGGGCCCATGGATGTCCAGGCCACATTGGCCAACAAACCAAAGATGCCGGTGACATTGGCTTGGTGTGGTTTGATCAAACGATGGCTGAGCAAATGCAAACGCAAAAACACATCGTGTGTGTCTTGAGGTGGTTCGGCCAAGGTGGCAATGCTGGTTTTAACGGCGACCACGTTCACGCCGCGCAATTCGCAAGTGCCCAGTGCTTTGATGAAAGACTCACCCAGGTGTGTGCGGACATCCGCTTCGCTCAACACTTGGCTGCCGGTTTCTGGGACGCCTTCTGCCAACTGAGGTGCTGGATACCAAGTGTCCAACACAGCGCCGTCTTTGGCCAGTGTGGCCAGGCCATAAGCGATGGCGCCGCTTTGAATCATGGGTGGGGTTTGCATGGGTGTACTCCGCGAAATGTCACGACCTTGTCGTGCGTTGTGAAAAAATCAAAACCGAGATTATCGGGCTTTGTGCAAGGGTTTGGTTTTATTGAAGTTCAGCCAAGGCGATGCGGCCTTGTTGTAGCCATTGATCTTGGGTGTTTTTAAAGCCCCAGTGGAGTTGCCTTTGCTGCCAGTCCAATTCGAACAGCGCAAAATGGTTTTGTGTCACCAATTCACCCAAACGATTGGGACCAGGCTCCTTGGCTGTTTGCCATGCGTGCGTCATGCCGCTGGAGGTGAACTCGTAAAGGGGGTACAAGGTGGCCGATGGACTTTTGTAGACAGCACCAATGTGGCGATCGCCTGACAACAAAACCACACCTTTCGCGCCTGTGCGCTGGATCACTTGGCGTAGCTTGACTTGCTCTAAAGGCAAATTGTGCCAACCTTCCCACCCGTGGCCTTCGACCACCACCTGCACGCCAGAGACAATGAGGCGAATGTCTGCAGGTGTTTGCAGTTGTGCCGCCAACCATTGCCACTGCGCCTCACCCAGCATGGTCTTGGCGGGATCTGCATCGGGAACATAGCGTTCTTTGCCTGGCGCATCGCGTTGGTCTGTTTTGCGAAGTGCAGAACGAAATGACCGCGTGTCCAGCAAGATGACCTGAACGCGTTGACCTGGTTTGCCAAATGTCATGGCGTGGTAGAGCCCTTCGCGTGAACGGCGAGGGTCGTTGGCAGGCAGGCGCCAAAAGTCAAGAAAAGCTTTTTTAGAGGCTTCTTTGTGTTGAAACTCCTCGCCGCCATCGTTCAGGCCCATGTCGTTGTCATCCCAGATGGCCAGATGCGGAATGGTTTTGCGGAGTTGCGCAAAACCTGGTTGCGCCGCTTGAGTGGCATACGCCTGCGCCAGTTGGTCCAGTTGCCATGGCTGGCTGTCGGCATACACGGTGTCGCCCCCAAAAATGAACAAATCGGGTCGATTGGCCAAGACGGCTTGCCATATGGGCTGCTCTTTGTTTTGGTTGATGCACGAGCCAAATGCGATTTTTTGGATGTGCGACGGCCAAGCAGGTGCCGTATCAGCCAATCCTGTCATCGCCTGGTTGCTGCTGGCGCATGCACCAAGGCCAGACAGCAAAGTGCCGTAGAGAGAAGTCTGAAGCAGTTGACGACGGTCCATGGGGATTTTGTTCTTTGGCGGATTTGACAATGTATACGCAATGGACATTTTATGACCGTTCAGTTCAAAATCTTTTTCCTTGGCTAAAATGCCTTTATGAACACAGCCACATTGCCACTCAAGAAGTCTTTCAAAGCCCAAATGCTCGAAGCGCGCGAGCAGGCCATCACGGCTTCCGTGAACCGCTTGTTGTCTGAAAAAGGTTTTGACGCCATGACCGTGGACGAGGTGGCTGCCGAAGTGGGCATTGCCAAAGCCAGCCTTTACAAACATTTCAACAGCAAAGAAGAGTTGGCTTGCGCCGCGATGGTTCAAGCCATGCAAAAGGCCGAGGCATTTTTGTGGGACTTGAACCAATCCGAAGATCCGGGACCGACAAGTTGTGTCCCCATGAACAAACTCATGGCCACAGCGCGGTGGGTTTTGCAGTTGAAATTGGGCGGCGAAATGCCCACCTTGCCCAGCCAAAACTCCACTTTGCGAGCCAGTTTGATGGCCAGCAAACCCTACATGGACGGACTGATGAAGGTCAGCGACATGTTGGGCGCTTGGATTTTGCAAGCGCAAAAAGAAGGCTTCATCAATCCATCAATCCCACCTCTGGCCGTGCTTTACACACTGTATGCCAGGGCCTGCGATCCCGTGGTGGAGTTTTTGAAAATGAGTGGGCTTCACACCGATGAAGAAATCATCCACATCATCATGACCACTTGTTTTGCTGGCTTGAGTGCCCGCGCCAACTGACGCGCAGTTTCAAGTACCGACGCGCCAAGTTTTGCGCGTTTCAAATGCCAGTTGTTCGTTCTTGCGTGCGTAGCCCAAAGGGTTGGCCACGACGCGGCAACCCTCGTGCACATAGTCGTGGGCACAATGCAAATGACCATGCATCCACACATTGGCTTTCGGCAGCAAATGGTCGAGCGCGTTGCAAAAGCCCGCGGTGCCTGGCGTCAAGCCGTAGCGGGGGTCGGCACTTTTCAAGCTGGGCGCAAAGTGTGTGATGACCACAGTCGGGCCTGCAAAGGGTTCTGACAAAGCTTGGGTCAGCCTTGAGTTGTTGCGTGAGCGGTCCTTGCGCGGGTACCAAGGCTTCAAAATCACTCCACAAAGTGCAACCGATCAAACGCACACCCTTCATCTCTATCACACGCCGATGCAACCATGTGATTTGCAAACGCGCACAACTTTCTTGCAATCGCGCGTGTGCTTCTTCAAAGTCCATGCCATCGTACTCATGGTTGCCAGGCACAAAGAAAACGGGCACTGGCCATGCAGCCAAATCTGTGCGCGGTGAAAAGCGAGCCAGGCCAAAATCGTTGTCACCTTGAGTGACCAACATGGAACCCTCTTGATAAGAACCAATGTCACCGGCCAAAATCAACGCGTCTGCATCCGGTGCATGCTCGGGCACAAAGTGCGGGTGAGTTTCCAGATGAAGATCTGCCACAAAGCGTCCACGTGCAAAGTAGGCACCTTGAAGGGCAAGTTGCACAAATGAAACTCGTTTGAAATGCCCGTGGTGGGGACAAAGTGACGTGGCAAGACGGTTAGCAAATCGGAGTTCACCACCACGCGTCCTGCGGTGAAAAATTGATTCACGGTCATCACCACGCGCCGTTGCTTGCCTATCGATGCCAAGGCTTCGTCAATGAAGCCATACGGCCGACCTGAAAAGCTCACCAGCAAATGGCGCGCATTGCAAAAATCCTCCAACGTCATTTCTTTCTTCGCCAGTGGATGGTCTTTGCGCATGACACACACATATTCGCCGTCGTACAAGCGGTGATGTTCAAAGGCGGTGGCCTCACCGATTTGTGCGCGGGCCGTCAAGTCGGCCAAGACAGCCGGGAAATAACCCAAAGCCAAGTCAACCACACCGTTTTCCAACAAGCTTCTGGGGTCGCGCGTGGTGAGTGGCAAAACGCGCACCGACATGTTGGGCGCGTGGTGTTCAAGCTCTTGTGCAAGGCCGCCCATCAACTCGGCCGCTGTGGCATCGGCCATGGCCAATACAAACGAGTTGCGCGCTTGGCTGGGCACAAATTGCTGCGGCACCAAGGCAGATTGGAGTTGGTCCAGAGCCTCTCGCACGTTTGGCCACAAGGTCAATGCAAAAGGCGTTGGCGCAATGCCTTGGCCATCTCGGCGAACCAACTCATCGCCCAGGCTTTCACGCAAACGGCGCAAGGCATTGCTGACCGCAGGTTGCGTGATGGACAGGTTACGCGCCGCTTTGGTCAAGCTGCGCTCCGCCATCACCTCGTCAAAGACCCTCAGCAGGTTCAGGTCCAGGGTGCGAAAGTTGGTTTGTATGGCTTCAATCATTTTCGTTGTGAATGATCAGCATCATGAATATAAAGTTGAACAATATCAGAGTAAACCCTATGATTCAAGCATTGATCAGGCAAATGATGCGTTTTTTGCATCAGCCCTAGATCTTCAAAGCATTCAACCGCTCACTGAGGAAACACCATGAATCACAATTTTGTTCACTTAGAGTACCCCCTGACCCACCCCGGTGTTGACCGTGCTGAAAAAGTTGTCAACAACTTCAAGCGTTTGAGCGACACCTTCAATCCCACACGCACCTTGGCCATCATGCTGATGGCTGCTGTTTTGGCGACATTCGTCGTGGTGGCCGATCAGATGATTGACACATGGGCGGATGGTCATTTGCTGGCCGCATGGGTTGCGCTCTGGGCAGTGGTTTTTGCAGCTGTTGGTTTGTTGGCAGGTGTTACCAAGTCAGTGGCCATTCAGTTGAAAACAAGTTTAGACCGTTGGGCCGCCAGTGCGGCGCAACGCCGCTCAGACGAGCGCCTGTGGGCGATTGCTCAAACGGATGCACGCATGATGTCGGAGTTGCGAACGGCCATGTCTCGCAACGACGAAGACACGTTGTTGGGCGAGAGCAGCTCACAACGCCGCGTGGTGCGTTTGTTGAACCAACGTCAGTACCACATCTGAACCAGTGTTGGCGTTCAGCATGACTGGACGTCAATGACCTATACCTCCTTCGGGAGGTTTTTTTTTCGCCTGCTAACGGCGCATCACTGCGTCACCGGTTTTTGCGAAGCCAGGTAGATGCCCGGCAAAATCATGGCTGCACCCACGGCATGG
>RFVJ01000016.1 GCA_009928125.1 Betaproteobacteria bacterium | reverse complement strand
GGCGAACTTGAAGTGCGCCGGGGTTGACGATGTTGGTCGGTGTGCCTTTGATGAAGTTCACAACGTTGTCAAATGCAGCGCCAAAATACAACTCGTAATTGTCTTTTTCGACGTAGCCGATGTGTGGGGTGCAGATGCAATTTTCTAGTCGCAGCAAAGCATGGCCCTGCAAAATGGGTTCATGTTCAAAGACATCGATGGCCGCCAAGCCAGGGCGGCCGCGGTTGAGTGAACTGATGAGTGCATCGGGTTCAATCAATTCTGCGCGAGATGTATTGACAATCATGGCGCTGGTCTTCATGCGCGACAAGTCATCGAGCGTGACGATGCCGCGGGTGGCATCGTTCAAACGCAAATGCAAAGAGATCACATCACTTTGTTCAAAAAAAGCTTCACGCGTGCTGGCGGGAATGTAACCTTGCTGCGCTGCTTTTTCTCTGGACGCTTCACTGCCCCACACAACAACTTGCATGCCAAAGGCCTTGGCGTAGCCAGCGACCAATTGACCAATTTTGCCGAAGCCCCAAATACCCATGGTGCGACCGCGCAAGACAGTCCCCATGCCAAAGTTGACGGGCATGGATGCGGCTTTTAAACCCGATTGTTGCCATGCGCCGTGTTTGAGGTTGCCAATGTATTGAGGCAACCTGCGAGCCGCAGCCATGACCAGTGCCCAGGTGAGTTCGGCGGGGGCATAAGGTGAACCGGTACCTTGGGCGACAGCAATGCCTCGTTCTGAGCAGGCTTCCAAGTCAATGTGGGAACCGGCATGACCCGTTTGTGAAATGAGTTTGAGTCGGGGCAGCTTTTCAATCAGTTGCCTGCTCAGGTGAGTGCGCTCGCGAATCAAAACCAGAATGTCTGCGTCTTTGAGTCGCACAGACAATTGGCCCAGACCCTTGACGGTGTTGGTGTAGACCTTGGCGCTGTAGGCATCCAATTTGGATGCGCAATCTAGTTTTCGGACGACATCTTGGTAGTCGTCTAGGATCACAATGTTCATAGGCACTATTGTGCCTTGCCCGAAGGCTTCTATGACTTGGCCAGTTCAAATTTTGAGCATCAAAATGCACTGACCCAAGGTCAGTGACGGTGTCAGGGGATTAATGGGGCAAAGAAGGCTTGCTTTTGGCCTCTAAAGCGACCAATCGGTCGAGTTCGGCACAAACGTCGGCCATTCGGCCAGAAATGACCATGCGACCTGCACAAGATGCGGTTTCTCCTTGCTCAGACACACGAAGGACGCGTAGAGCCCGTTGTTGTGCATGACTTGGGGCGACTTGATCAAATGGGTTGTTTGGGTTCACGGATGAACCTAGGAATTTTTGGATACCGTTGTAAATGCTTGTGATGCCGAGGAGCGCGATGGTCATGATGAGCCTTTTAAATGGGTTGTTCTTAGCAAAATGGACAGGGACGTGGTGATGGGGCCGGTTACATCAAAAGCGTGTTGCGGATGAGCCCCACCGCCAAACCCTCGATGTCAAAGGGTTCGCCGGGTTGAACCAAAATGATGGGGTAGTCGGGGTTTTCAGGCAGTAACTCGATGCGATCGGATTGGCGACGCAAGCGTTTGACGGTGACTTCGTCGCCAAGTCGGGCAACCACAATTTGGCCATTGCGCACTTCTTTGGTGGCTTTCACGGCCAGCAAGTCGCCGTCCATGATGCCTGCATCGCGCATGGACATGCCTCGCACACGAAGCAAGTAATCGGGTTGCTCTTGAAACAGATGGGTTTCGACGTGATAAGTTCGATCGACGTGTTCTTGGGCCAAAATAGGCGAACCCGCAGCAACACGTCCGATGAGGGGCAAAGCCAATTGGGCAAAACCTGGCAAGGGCAGGCTGAACAGGTCGCTGGAGTTGCGCAAGCTGTCTCGAGAGTTGCCCTTGAGGCGGATACCGCGGGATGTACCGCTGACCAAATCGATGGCGCCTTTGCGTGCCAAAGCTTGTAGGTGTTCTTCGGCCGCGTTGGCAGATTTGAAGCCCAATACCTGCGCAATTTCGGCGCGCGTAGGCGGGGCGCCTGTTTCAGCAATGGTTTTTTGGATGAGTTCCAAGATTTGTTGCTGACGGGCGGTGAGCTTGGGTTGATCGATCATGGTGCGGTCCTTGAAAGGTGGCTGAGGTGACAGACAACTGTTTTCTTATCCAGTAACTGTATTTTTAACCAGTCTTTTTTGAAATGCAAGCACAAAATCAAAAAATTGTTGTTTTGGGAACCGGCGGCACGATAGCGGGCGAGTCCAGTTCGGCTTCGGAGGGGCTCAGTTACAAGGCTGCACAGAGAGGCATTGAGGCCTTGCTTCGGTCTGTTGCAGAAATCGGACAAGGACTTCCAAAGGCCTTGAACAGTTACCAATTTGAATCAGAACAAGTGGCGCAACTTGACAGCAAAGACATGGACTTTGCCACTTGGCAACATTTGGCACAGCGTTGTCAGGCTTGGCTATCGCAGGCGGAGGTGGTTGCGGTGGTGATCACCCACGGCACGGATACCCTGGAGGAAACAGCGTATTTCTTGTCCCGAGTGGTGGCCACTGACAAGCCGATTGTGTTGACATGTGCCATGCGGCCTGCCAATTTCAAAGATGCCGATGGCCCCCAAAATTTAAGAGATGCTTTGACGCTTGCGTCCGTCGCCAAGGGGGCTGGCGTTTGGCTGGTGGCAGCTGGCGAAATCCATCACAGCCAGCATGTTCAGAAAGTGCATCCCACCCGATTGAATGCCTTTGATTCTGGCGAGTCGGGTGTGGCAGGCACAGTCACCAACGATCAAGTCTCTTGGCGTTCAGACTTTGCGCCAGTGGCGCGGGCCGACACCATCGACCTGTCGCGCTTGCCTGATCCCAGGTCCTGGCCATGGGTTGAGGTGATCATGAATCATGTACAAGCCAAGCCCAAGGTGGTGGATTTGCTGGTATCAGCGGGTGCACAAGGCATCGTGGTGGCTGGCACAGGCAATGGCTCCATCAGCACCGATTTGAAGGAAGGGTTGATGCGCGCGCAAGCATCGGGCGTGCAAATTCGCATTGCCAGCCGTTGCAATCAAGGCCCCGTGATCACGACGGCGTCTCATATTTTCCCTGTGCTCGCAGGCTTGAGTCCTGTCAAAACCAGAGTGGCCTTGATGTTGGAAATGGCATCCCAAACAGGCCACTGATCCGCCGAAAAAAATCCGGCCGAAGCCGGATGGCTGTTCACCGTTGTGGCTTGATCAGGCTGCGCCCAACGCTTGCATGGCACGTTGGGTGATGTCCTCAACGGAGCCCATGCCGCTGATCGCGCGGTACTGAGGCGCTGCTTGAGGTTCAGCTTTTGCCCAATCAGAGTAATACGCCACCAAAGGACGTGTTTGTTGGCTGTAGACGTCCAAGCGCTTTTTGACAGTTTCCTCTTTGTCGTCTTCGCGCTGCACCAAGGGCTCGCCCGTGACATCGTCTTTGCCGTCCGTTTTGGGTGGATTGAATTTGACGTGATAGGTGCGGCCAGAGGCAGGGTGCGAGCGGCGTCCACTCATGCGCTCAATGATGGCATCAAAGGGCACATCGATTTCGAGCACGTAATCGAGTTTGACGCCAGCGGCTTTCATGGCATCTGCTTGAGGGATGGTGCGAGGAAAACCATCAAACAAGAAACCATTGGTGCAATCCGCTTGTGCAATGCGTTCTTTGACAAGGTTGATGATGAGGTCATCACTGACCAGGCCGCCTGACTCCATGACAGCTTTGGCTTGAAGACCAAGAGGCGTACCCGCCTTAACGGCAGCGCGCAACATGTCGCCTGTTGAAATTTGCGGGATGGAAAATTTCTCGCAAATGAAGGCAGCTTGCGTACCTTTGCCCGCACCGGGCGCACCTAGAAGTATCAGTCTCATGGAAGTTCCGAATTGTTGTTAAATCTTTCGCCTCAACCTGCTTGGCTTTCACTGGAGAATAGCATGGGAATCCCAGAATTTCCTGACGCCAGCCCTTTGCGGGTTTCAAGACCGGAAAAGTTCGCGAACGCGAGCCAAGTCTTCGGGCGTGTCGACGCCTGGGCCTGGCGCTTTTTCTGTGACATGAACTGCAATTTTGTGCCCATGCCACAAGGCGCGAAGCTGCTCTAGCGCTTCGCAACTTTCAAGGGGGGCAGGGGGCAATTGCGGAAAGGCTTTGAGAAAGCCAACTCTGTAGCCATAAATGCCAATGTGCCTGAGGGGTGCAGGGTATGGCAGTTGTTGAATGCCTTGGCTGTTGCCGTCGCGCCACCATGGGATGGGCGCTCTGCTGAAGTACAAGGCCAGTTGCGCCTGATCCAGAACCACTTTGACCACGTTGGGGTTGGTAAATTCTGCAAGCTGATGAATGGCATGGGCTGCGGTACTCATGCTGGCCGAGGGGCGTTGTTCAAGCAACGAGGCGACTTGGTTGATCAAGTCTGGATCGATCAAGGGTTCATCGCCTTGCACATTGACCACCCTATCGTCGTCTGTCAATCCGAGCAAGGTGCTGGCTTCGGCCAATCGATCGCTGCCACTGGGATGGTCCTCGCGTGTGAGCAAAGCGCGAATGCCATGCGCTTCGCAAGCAGAAACAATGTTGGGGCTGTCAGCCGCAACCACCACTTGAGAGGCTTTGGACAAGGCTGCGCGCTGCGCAACCCTGACGACCATGGGCAAGCCTTGGATGTCTGCCAAGGGTTTGTTGGGCAGCCGTGTGGATGCCAATCGTGCTGGAACCAAGACTGTGAATGAGCGACTCATGTCATTGGGCTGGGATGTTTAAACCAAAGGGGTGCGGGGTTTGAGTGATTCCAGCTCTTCGTCACTCAGCGTTCGAGCTTCGTTTTCAAGCAAGATGGGGATGCCATTTCGAACGGGGTAAGCCAGTCGCGCACTGCGCGACCACAGCTCTTGCGTGTCGCGTTGCAGATCCAAAGGGCCCTTGGTGACAGGGCAAACCAACAATTCGAGTAATTTCGTGTCCATGTCTTCAATGATAACGGTGACGGGCGTTGACGAGTGCATCGAATGCCTGCCAGAACGCCCATTCTGGCTCAAACTGCAAAGGAACCGCAAAAGCTTCTGGGTGTGTTGTCCACAACTTGATGGCGTCTTTTTCTGTGCAGAGCAAAGTCAACAAAGGTTGGGTTGCTTGCCAGTTTGAAAAATTGGCGTGATCGGGCAGGGCATGGAAGTGTGCAATTGGAATTCCACGATCGGTCAGCATTTGCGCGAACGCCTGTGGTTTGGCAATGCCACAGACCACTTCAACGGCTTGATGTTGAAGGGCTTTCAATTCGACGGAATGCCCCAAGCCATTGATGGCCAGTTCACTGAGTTGGCGAGTGGACTCAAAGCCTTCAGCCAAGGTTCTGCGCTGCGTGTGCAGCAGCAAATCGACGGTTCTGGGCCAAGGCTCGCGCAATGGTCCCGCCGGCAGCAGGTGCCCATTGCCGATGCCCATGCTGTCCATGACGCAAATTTCGATGTCCCTTTGAAGTGACGCATGTTGCAAGCCATCGTCGCAAACGATGAAGCCGATGTGGGGATGCTCACGCATGAGCTGCTGTGCAACGGCCACCCGATTGGCGCCCACAGCGACGGGAACTTGGCACTTCTGAAAAATCAAAAGAGGTTCATCTCCCACTTGATCAGCTGTACTTTGCGCATTCACCAGCAAGATTTGATCTTCTGAGCGCCCATAGCCTCTGGACACCACCCCCACTTTGTGGCCTTGATGTGTCAAGCGTTGCACGATGGCCATGGTGAGCGGGGTTTTGCCGCCGCCGCCCGCGACCACATTGCCCACCACAATGACAGTGGCTGGGAGCTTGTGTGTTCGGATGAGACCCAAGGTGAACAATGTGCGCCGAACAAACCAAGCCAATTTGTAAAGCAATTCGATGGGCCACAGCAAACAGGTGATGACCGAAGTGGTTTGCCAATGAAGTGGCAGTTGATGAAGCCATTGCATGGTAAGTCGCTCAGCAAATGATGCTCAGGGCTTGGTCATGGTGTTGCCAGACGCATTTTGCGTGGCAAAAGAAATTTTGGAAATGCCTTGCATCCGCGCTGCTTCAAGCACATTGACCACGGCTTGATGCGAGGCGGATGCATCTGCTTTGATCAACAAACTTGCAACGGATTTGTCCATGTTGCTGAGCGCCGAGCCAATGTCTTGCGGCGTTCTGCCTTCGAGTTTGGCGCCGTTGACAGCGTACATGCCTTGTGAATTGACCGATACGACCCAAGTTTGCGGGGTGCTGGATAACTGTTGCGAATTGGCAGTTGGCAAGCTCAAATTCATTTCATTGAACTTGGACCAAGTGGTGGTGAGCATCAAAAAAATGAGGATCACCAGCAAGACATCAATGAAAGGGATCAGGTTGATGTCGGGCTCAGCTGGGGCGTTGGTTTTGAATTTCAAAATGGGCCTTTTGAAAAAATCAATCGCGCATGGCGGCCAAATGTCGCGCAAAACGCTCTGAGGCCCACTCCATTTGAAGCACCATGCGATCGACCTTGGCTTTGAAAAAGCGCCAAGCCAGGAGGCAGGGAATGGCGACCAACAAGCCCAATGCTGTGTTGTAAAGCGCGACCGAAATGCCGTGGGCCAGTTCAACCGGTTGCTGTTGACCCGGAGATTGCAAACCGAACAATTCAATCATGCCAATGACTGTCCCCAACAAGCCAAGCAAAGGGGCCGCTGACGCCAATGTGGCCAACGCGTTCAGGTAGCGTTCTAGACCTTGTGCGGCCATTCGACCTTCCATTTCCATGCTTTCCCGCACGTCTTGGTGGCTGGCGGAAGGGTTGAGCGCCAGTGTTTGCAAACCTGCAGCAAAGATGGGGCCCACGGCACCCATTTGTGCCAATTCTTGAAGGGTGGCATCGGAGGGAAAGCCTTGACGTGTGCTGTCGATGGCTTTGGCCAGCGCATTCTGTGGCAACACTTTGGAAGTTCGCAAAGCAAAGATTCGCTCCAAAATGATGGCGAGTGCAAAAATGGAGCAGAGGATCAAAGGCCAAATGGGCCAACCTGCGGCTTGTATGATGCTTAACAAAATCAATCTTTCAACTTCTGGTTTCAGTTTTGATTATGGCTGATGGAATTGTTCTGTCATTCTGTGGATAACTTTGTGAAGAACCTCAGGGGAATGACCCTGAAAACCGCATGAATCCTGGCTTTGTCTAGGTTGCTTATTATTTGAACAATATTTAATTCAATGAAATCAACAACTTACATGAATGTATGCGATTGTTTGAAGCCGAACTCTTTGAATGAGCTTGCTGCGTCAAATCTGTGGACTGTTTTTGTTTGAAAATAAAGGCTTGCATTTGAAAATGCTTTTAAAACCCGCAAAAAATAAGGCTTTTTGATCATGCGCGTAGATTCTGAGCCACGTGTTTGGTCGGTTGGTGCTTTGTGCCTTGCAATTGCAGACACTTTGAATGCGCGCTTCAATCCGGTCGCGGTCAAAGGCGAAATTTCGGGCTTTGCGCGCGCAGCCAGTGGCCATTGTTATTTCAATCT
Source organism: Betaproteobacteria bacterium (assembly GCA_009928125.1). GTDB lineage: Bacteria > Pseudomonadota > Gammaproteobacteria > Burkholderiales > Burkholderiaceae_C > Limnohabitans_A. Next base: position 14,649 of record RFVJ01000016.1, on the reverse strand, counting down.
CAAAGACGACAGCGGGCAAATTAGGTGTGCCATGTTCAAAAGGGCCGCCAGTGCTTTGGGCTTTGTGCCGCGCGATGGCGAGTTGGTGGAGGTTCGCGGCAAATTGGGTGTCTATGAGGCCAGGGGGGATTTGCAACTGGTCGTCGACAGCATGCAGCGCGCGGGGCAAGGCGATTTGTTCGCCCAGTTTCTCAAGCTGAAAGCAAGCTTAGAGGCCGAAGGTTTGTTTGACCCCTCACGCAAGCAAAACATTCCCACACAACCGCGCGCCATCGGCTTGATCACTTCTCTGGGCGCCGCGGCATTGCACGATGTTGCAAGCGCATTGCAAAGGCGTGTGCCACACATTCCAGTGATTTTGGCGCCTGCATCGGTTCAAGGCGCCAATGCGCCTTTGGAATTGCTGCGCGCACTTCAGCAGTTGGTCGTTTGGCAAGGGCCGCCGACAAAAGCATCACCGCAAGGGATGGCTGTCGATGTGATTTTGTTGGTTCGGGGTGGCGGTTCCATGGAAGATTTATGGGCCTTCAACGACGAGTCCTTGGTCCGAGCAGTGGCCTCATGTCCCATCCCCGTTGTATCTGGTGTAGGCCATGAAACCGACTTCACGCTTGCAGACTTCGCTGCTGATTTACGTGCGCCTACGCCCACAGCTGCTGCGGAAATGGTGGCCACTGAAAGAGCACAGTTGTTGGCGGAACTGGACGCACGACAAGAAGAACTTGCGTCGGCACTGAATCTCACGGTGGACCGAATGAATCAACGTCTCGATTGGATTGCTGGGCGTCTGGGCCGTCCTTCTTCACGCTTGAATGATCAAACACGCCGTTTGTCGCGCATCTCTCAGGCCATGCAATTTGGTCTGAAAGGCCAAGTTCAACGCAATCAACAAAAGTTGCAGCGTTTGGCAGAGTCCCTGCCTAGGTCGCGCCAACACAAGCTGAACGATGCACATCAACAACTGGAAAATTTCGCAACCCGACTGGGTTTGTTAGACCCTCACTTGGTTTTGGACAGAGGCTATGCTTGGTTGACCGATGATACTGGGCAGGCCTTGACCAAAGTGGGCAGTTTTCAAAGCGACCAGCGGGTGACCGCCACCCTGTCGGATGGCAAGGTGCAACTCAAGGTTCAATCTTAGAGCCATCCTCCGCTTGCAGGCAACCCTTGAAAGCGTGAGCTTTTTGCGGCACGGGCGCAGACAAATGAGCCTGATCAACCTACAATAGACGTTTGATTTTTATTGCACTTCTACGAGGATTAAATGGAACATACCCTGCCAGCACTGCCTTATGCCATCGACGCATTGGCCCCTCACTACAGCCAAGAAACCTTGGAATTTCACCACGGCAAGCACCACAATGCATACGTTGTGAATTTGAACAATTTGCAAAAAGGCACTGAATTTGAATCAATGTCTTTGGAAGACATCATCAAAAAATCCAGCGGTGGCATTTACAACAATTCTGCTCAAATCTGGAATCACACCTTCTTCTGGAACTGCATGAAGCCCAACGGTGGTGGTGAACCCACCGGCGCTTTGGCTGCAGCCATCAACGCCAAATTCGGCTCTTACGCTGCGTTCAAAGAAGCTTTCGTCAAGAGCGCTGTGGGCAACTTCGGATCTGGCTGGACATGGTTGGTTAAAAAGGCCGATGGCAGCGTTGACATCGTCAACATGGGCGCCGCAGGCACACCCCTGACGACAGCCGACAAAGCCTTGTTGACAGTCGACGTTTGGGAGCACGCTTACTACATCGACTACCGCAATTTGCGTCCTAAGTTCGTAGAAACATTTTTGGACAAACTGGTCAACTGGTCGTTCGCTGAAGCCAATTTTGCTTAATTGGCGAATTGACACGCTGCAAACGAAAACAGCCCCTTGGGGGCTGTTTTTTTTCGGCCGTTGAAGCTCAACGAATCATCATGCCGCCATCGGCCACGATGGTTTGACCGGTGATGTATTTACCCGCGGCACTGGCCAGCAAAACGGCAATGCCGCCAATGTCATCGGGCTCACCAATGCGGCGCAAGGGTGTTTCGTTTTCAACCATGCCCGCTTTCACGGGGTCGTCTGTTAAGGCTTTTGCAAAGTCAGTGCGAATGAGGCCTGGTGCGATGCAATTGACGCGAATGTTGTCCGGACCCCATTCAACTGCCAAGTTGCGCGCCAGTTGCATGTCGGCTGCTTTGGAAATGTTGTAAGCCCCAATGACGGCAGATCCGTGCAATCCCCCGACCGATGACACCAAGACAATGGCGCCATCTTTGCGAGCCTTCATGTCTGGATAGACCATGTTGCAAAGCCATGTGCTGGACAACACATTGTTGTGCATCACTTTGTTGAAGACCTCATCGCTCATGCCTGTGGCAGGACCGTAGTAGGGGTTGCTGGCGGCATTGCAGACCAAGATGTCGACAGGGCCCCAGACCTCTTTGGTTTTTTGAACCATCGACTGCAGTTGGTCCTTGATCGCAATGCTGGCGCTGATGGCCATGGCCGTGCCGCCTTCTGCTTGAATTTCTTTGACCACCGCTTCGCATGCGTCCAATTTACGGCTCGACACCACCACTTTGGCGCCAGCTCGCGCCAATTGAAAAGCGATGGATCGGCCAATGCCACGACTGGCGCCAGTGACGATGGCAACTTTGCCAGAGAGATTGAACAGTTTCATAGGTCTCCTTGAATGTGAAGGGTTGACGTTAGCAAGACCTAAAGTGTGCCTTTTATTCGGCCATTGAACTGTCGTGCGTGTGTCAGCGACAATGGCGCATCAAACAATGCAATGCGCCATTAACCCTTTTGAGCATGTCAATGGATCGAATACAAACAGTGGTAATCGGGGCTGGGGTGGTGGGCCTGGCGATTGGGCGCAAGCTGGCGCTTGCAGGCCAAGAGGTCTTGCTGCTTGAGTCTGCAGACGCTTTTGGTACGGGCACCAGCTCGCGCAACAGTGAAGTCATACACGCCGGTATCTATTACCCCCAAGGCTCCTTGAAGGCGAAACTTTGCGTGCAAGGACGCCATCTCCTTTATGCCTACTGTCGTGAGCGCAACATTGCACACCAGCAATGCGGTAAATTGATCGTGGCCACTTCGTCCGACCAAGTGGCGCAATTGAGTGCAATTCAGACCAAAGCGACTGCCAACGGCTTGGTTGGGGCTGATGCGCTGCGGTTTTTATCGCAAACGGAAGCCCTCGACATGGAGCCGGCTTTGCAATGTGAAGCGGCCTTGTGGTCGCCTAGCACGGGCATTGTGGACAGTCATGCTTTGATGCTCAGCTACTTAGGCGATTTCGAAAATGCTGGCGGCTTGTTGGCGCTGAATTCGCGCTTTGAATCTGCAAAGGTCTTACAGCAAGAGGGGGGCACGCAGTTTTTGGTGCGCACTGTCGATGGCACTGAGTTGTTGGCGCAAAGTGTGGTCAATGCAGCCGGTTTGGCTGCCCCCGATGTGGCACAAAAATTCACGGGCATGAACACTGCGCATTTGCCCAAGGCTTATTACGCCAAAGGCAATTATTTCAGTCTGTCTGGCAAGTCACCTTTCAAGCGATTGATTTATCCGGTGCCCGAAGCAGCGGGCTTGGGGGTTCATTTAACCTTGGATTTGGCGGGTCAAGCGAAGTTTGGACCCGATGTGGAATGGGTGGACTCACCCGAAGATTTAGAAGTTGATCTGCGGCGTGGGGATGCGTTTTACGCCGAAGTTCGAAAGTATTGGCCGGGTTTGGCCGATGGTGCCTTGCAAGCCTCTTATGCGGGCATACGGCCCAAGATCAATGCGCCACATGAAGCCGCTGCAGACTTTGCCATTCTGGGCCCACAGGCCTTGAAAGTGAAAGGCCTGGTTCACTTGTTGGGCATTGAGTCGCCTGGCCTGACAAGTTCTTTGGCCATTGCTGAGCACGTGCGGGCTTTGCTTCAGCACTGAGGCTGTTTAAGACGAGCTCAATTGTTTGAGGGCTTTGGCCACTTCGTGGACCAATGCTGGGCCTTTGTAGATGAGGCCCGTGTAGATTTGCACCACATCGGCACCGGCTTCAATTTTGCTGACGGCGTCGGCAGCGCTGAGAATGCCACCCACGCCAATGATGGGAAATTGAGGGCCCAAGTGTTGTCTCAACAATCGAATGACACGGTTGCTGCCGGCCAACACAGGCGCACCCGAGAGACCGCCCATTTCTTCACTGTGAGGCATGCCCTGGACGGCATCTCGCGACAAGGTGGTGTTGGTGGCAATGACGCCGTCCATGTGATGCTTGCGCAAACTGCTGGCGATGACCGCCACTTGTTCGTCGTCTAAATCGGGTGCAATTTTGAGGAACACGGGAACACGTTTTTGATGCTTCTCGGCCAAGGCTTGTTTGCGCTCATTGAGTGCCGACAGCAGCGAGTCCAAAGCTTCGTCGGATTGCAATGAACGCAGGTTTTTGGTGTTGGGGCTGGAGATGTTGACTGTGACATAGTCGGCGTGTTCGTAGACACCGCTGAGGCCAATGAGGTAATCGTCGGTGGCGCGCTCAATGGGGGTGACAGCGTTTTTGCCAATGTTCAAGCCCAGCAGGCGACCTTGGCTTCTGAACTTGGATTTTTTGACGTTGCTCACAAAGGCTTCCAAGCCTTCATTGTTGAAACCCAGCCGGTTGATCAGGGCGTTGGCGTCTGGCAGTCTGAACATGCGCGGCTTGTCATTGCCAGGCTGAGGGAGTGGGGTGACCGTGCCGACTTCGACAAAGCCAAAACCCATGGCACCCAGACCATCAATGCAACGGGCATTTTTGTCGAGGCCAGCAGCCATGCCCACGCGGTTGGGGAAGGTGAGGCCCGCCAATGGCAGGGGGTCGGCAATCCATGGCTGGCGGTAGGCATGGTCTAGAAAAGTGTTTTGGGTGCGAGCCAATTGTTGCAACGTGAGGTCGTGCGCAACCTCAGGGTCGAGGTTGAATAAAATGGGGCGGGCGAAGGCGTAAAGGTTCAGGGACATCGGATAATCTCGTTCAATACAAGCATTGTCTCAAAAAAGCATATGACGCAAGACGAATTGAAAGCATTGGTAGGCCAAGCTGCATTGCAATACGTGGTCCCTGGTGAAATTGTGGGTGTGGGAACGGGCTCAACCGTGAACAAATTCATTGATGCATTGGCTTCAATGAAGGACCAGATCCAAGGCGCTGTGTCAAGTTCTGAAGCTTCTACAAGTCGCCTCAAAGCGCTCGGGATTCCTGTGTTTGACAGCAACGATGTGACCGAGTTAGCGGTTTACATCGACGGTGCAGATGAAATCGATGGTCAAGGTCACATGGTCAAAGGCGGCGGCGCTGCCCTCACAAGAGAAAAAATTGTGGCTGCGCAATCGAAAATGTTTGTGTGCATTGCCGATGAATCTAAACTGGTAGACCACTTGGGCACATTTCCATTGCCTGTGGAAGTGATCCCCATGGCCAGCGCCCGCATCATGGCGCAATTTGCCAAGATGGGCGGACAAGCCCAAGTTCGATTGAAAGACGGTCAACCTTTGGTGACTGACAACGGACAGCACATCCTTGATGTGAAGGGCTTGACCATTTCAGACCCCGTGGCCTTTGAAACTGAAGTCAGCCAGTGGCCCGGCGTGGTGACGGTGGGTGTGTTTGCCTATCAGAAGGCCCAGGTTTGTTTGCTGGGCACTTCGGCAGGCGTTAAAACACTCCAGTTTTAAGATCCCGAAATTGAAGCCTGCGGCGCCGTCATGCCTTGATGGCGAAGCAGTGCATTGAGCGTGGGCTCACGGCCTCGGAAGGCCACGAAAGAAGCCAGTGCAGGGCGGCTACCGCCTGCCTCCAAAATAGCCTCACGGTAACGCCTACCCGTTTCCAAGCTGGGAGAGCCATCTGGTTGTGCTGTTTCTTCAAAAGCTGCATAGGCATCTGCTGACAAGACTTCGGCCCATTTGTAGCTGTAGTACCCAGCGGCGTAGCCGCCTGCAAAAATATGGCTGAAGGTGTGAGCCATGCGGTTGAAATCGGGCGCTTGAATCACGGCCACTTCTGCACGGACCTTTTGCAACACCGACATGAAATCATCTTGAGGGCGATGCTCGCAGTGCAGCAGCATGTCCATCAATGCAAGCTCAATTTGACGCACGGTCTGCAAACCACTTTGGAAGTTCTTGGCGGCCACCATTTTGTCGAACAACGCTCGTGGCAAAGCCTCTCCTGTTATGACATGGGCTGTCATGTGCTTCAGCACATTCCATTCCCAGCAAAAATTCTCCATGAATTGACTTGGCAATTCCACGGCGTCCCATTCCACGCCACTGATGCCAGACACATCACGCTCGTTCACTTGGGTCAGCATGTGGTGCAGGCCATGGCCAAACTCATGGAACAGCGTGATGACGTCATCGTGCGTTAACAAGGGAGGTTGTCCATCAACGCCCTCTGCAAAGTTACACACCAAATGGGCCACAGGCGTTTGCAATTGTTGCGTATCAGGTCTGAGCCAACGCGCACGAACATCGTCCATCCATGCGCCGCCACGTTTACCAGCCCGTGCGGGTGGATCTAAGTAGAACTGACCCAGCAATTTGCCGTTGCGTTCAAGGCGGTAAAAGCCCACGGCGGGGTGCCACACTGGGGCGTCGTCTTGTCGAATACTGACTTCAAACAAAGTCTCAATGATTTTGAAGAGACCTTGCAATACTTTGGGTGCAGTGAAGTACTGCTTCACCTCTTGCTCGCTGAAACTGTATCGCGCCTCTTTGAGTTTCTCGCCAATGTAGGGCCAATCCCAAGCTTGCGGGTCTGGCAAGTCCAGATGGTCTGCAGCGAATTGACGCATGTCCGCCAAGTCTTTTTCTGCGTAAGGTCGCGCTCGCTGAGCGAGATCGCGCAAAAACGCAATGACTTTGGCGGGGGAGTCGGCCATTTTGGTGGCCACCGACACCTCTGCGTAATTTTGATAGCCCAAAAGCTTCGCTTCTTCTTCGCGCAGTTGCAAAATTTCTTGAATGATGGCGCTGTTGTCCAGTGCGACAAATTCTGCGGGTGCTTGGTCTGATGCTCGGGTCACGTATGCGCGGTAGAGTCGATAGCGCAAATCACTGCTTTTGGCGAACTGCATCACTGGTAAGTAGCAGGGCATTTTGAGGGTTAATTTGTAGCCTGCCTTGCCTTCTTTTTCTGCTGCTTCGCGTGCTGTGTTTTGAACATCTTCAGGCACACCCTCCAATGCCTCTTGATCGACATAAAGTGCGAATTGATCAGTGGCGTCCAGCGCGTTTTCACTGAATTTTTGACTTAATTCCGCCATGCGCTCTTGGATGGCTGCATATCTGGCTTTGGCTTCACCCTGAAGCTCGGCACCACCCAATACGAAATTGCGCAGTGCATTCTTCAGCGCTTGTTGTTGTGCTGCATCCAATGACGCTGGGTTGACTTCTTTGTATTTGGCGTAGAGGCGTTCATCGGCGCCAAGCTGTGTCCAAAATTCTGTGACTTTGGGCAAGGCTTCGTTGTAGGCGGCACGCAGCTCAGGCGTGTCGGCAACGCTTTTCAAATGGCTCACCGCGCCCCAAGCACTGCTTAAGCGCTCGGTGCTGACATCCAAAACTTTGGCAATCTTTTGCCATTCCGCTGGAAACTCGGGGGCGGTCACTGTTTCAAGTGCTTCCGCTGCAGCGGCCAGCAAAACATCGATGGCAGGGCTGACATGTTCAGGTTTGATTTGGTCAAACAGAGGCAAGCTGCCATGTTGAAGCAATGGGTTGTTTGCGGGAGAAAGCGTTGTCATGAAGTCGGTCATTTCTGAATCAATGTACATGCGGCAGAGCGTTCCGCAGCTTCTAATGTGTTGACCAACAACATGGTGATGGTCATGGGACCCACGCCACCTGGCACGGGGGTGATGTAGCCGGCGACTTGCTCAACGCCCGCAAAGTCCACGTCGCCGCACAACTTACCTTCCTCATTGCGGTTCATGCCAACGTCCAGGACCACGGCGCCTGGTTTCACCATGTCGGCGGTTAAGACCTTGCGTTTGCCCACAGCAGCCACGATGACATCCGCTTGAAGCGTCATGGCTTTGAGGTTTTGGGTTGCACTGTGGCAAATGGTCACGGTGGCATTTTTTTGCAAGAGCATCATGGCCATGGGTTTGCCCACAATGTTGCTACGGCCAATGACCACGGCATGTTTGCCCTTTAAGTCGTAGCCAATGCTTTCCAGCATTTTCATACAGCCGTAAGGGGTGCATGGCCAAAAGCCTGGCATCCCTGTCATCAAGGCACCCGCACTGGCGATGTGAAAGCCATCCACATCTTTGACGGGCGAAATGGCCTCAATGACCTTTTGTGCGTCAATGTGCGCAGGCAAGGGCAGTTGCACCAAAATGCCATGGATGCTGGGGTCGTTGTTAAGCGCTTCAACGCGAGACAGCAATTCAACTTCGCTCATGGTGTCTGGGTATTGTTCAAGCACTGAATGCAGGCCGCTGTCGCGGCAGGCCTTCACCTTGTTGCGAACATAGACTTGGCTGGCAGGGTTCTCGCCAACCAAAATCACTGCAAGACCGGGTGTGATGCCATTGGCTTTCAGCGCAGCAGTGCGTTGGGCCACATCTGCACGCAGTTGTAAAGAAAGGGCGTTGCCATCGATGCGTTGAGCGGTCATGTCGAGTCTCTGAAAAATGAAATGCGGTGCTTGAAGTAAAAACGCCCGCGATTTGAAAACTCACGGGCGTTGAAAGTGTGAAGAAGCCTTTAAGCTTTGGGCGCGTTTTGTCCCAATGCAATTTTGAGCAGATCTGCCACTGTGTTGGCATTCAATTTTTCCATGATGTTGGCGCGATGGGCCTCAACGGTTTTGATGCTGATGCCTAAATCGTCGGCAATCTGCTTGTTCAAACGACCCGCCACAATGCGCTCAAGGACTTGCGCTTCACGGCCTGTCAGTTTAGACAGCAGTGCATCTCTGTTTGCAGCGTTTTGATAATCCGAGAAAGATTCGCGCGCGCTGTCCAGCATGCGTTCAACCAAACTGACCAGTTCATCTTCTTTGAATGGCTTTTGGATGAAGTCCATGGCACCTTTTTTCATGGTGTTGACTGCCATGGGCACGTCGCCGTGACCGGTGATGAACACGATGGGCAAGGGGGAACGACGTTCGACCAACTTGTCTTGCAATTCAAGGCCTGTCATGCCGCCCATGCGAATGTCGACGATCAAGCAAGCAACTTCACGAGGGTCGTAGCGGCTGAGAAATGATTCTGCAGAATCAAAGCACCGTACACGGTAATCTTTGCCTTCTAAAAGCCACTGAAGTGAATCGCGAACGGCCTCGTCGTCGTCAACAACGTAAACAGTTCCTTTTTTGGGTATCAAACTCATGTGGGGTTCCAGTGTTACTCAATCAATTCAAAGATGTACCGCCGGATGGAATCCAAAAGGAAAAACAACATCCAACGACTTCGTCGGCATTGTAGAGGTTCTCGGCGGTAATTCTGCCTTGATGAGATTCCACAATGGTTCTGCACAAATTCAGGCCAATGCCCATGCCTTCCGATTTGGTCGAGAAAAAGGCCTCGTAGAGCCTGTTCATCACCTCAGGCGGCAGCCCCCGTCCTGTATCGGTGACGGAGAAATGAACCGTATTTTGCTGGTCAACCACCTTGGGCACCACGCGCAATTCCACATGGCGATGCCCCACTGGACGTGCCGCATTGTCGATGGACTCTGCTGCATTTTTCATCAAGTTGACAAGCACTTGTTCAATCAAAATAGGGTCGACTTGCAGTTTGGGCAGGCGGGAGGCAACGTAATGCGAAAGTCGCACATTTCGACGCCTTAATTCAATTTCAGCCAATTCGACGGCCTCATTGACCATGGTTAAAACGTCCGATTCAGCCCTGTTGGGCTCACTGCGTTTAACAAAAGATCGGATGCGGTGGATGATTTGGCCTGCACGTTGGGCCTGGTGGGCAGTCTTTTCCAAGGCCCAAACCAGGTCTTTCTCTTCAATTTGCTGCCCTTTGATGCGCGACAACATGCCGTTGCAATAGTTGGTGATGGCCGTCAGAGGTTGGTTGAGCTCATGGGCCACACTGGAGGCCATTTCACCCATGGTGATCAAGCGGCTGGCATTTTGCGCGCGTTCAGCTTGTTGCGCAGCCAATTCTTCGGCTTGCCGGCGCGTCGTGATGTCGGTCGCAATGACCAACTGCGCCAATCGGCCATCCGCCCAGTTGATGTAGCGGGTTCGAATCTCCAACCATTTGCTCAGGTGTGCGACATAAATTTCAGCTCGCTCGGCCGGGGCAACCGTCAAACTTTCTGTGGGCAAACCCGCCAAGGCGTCGACGTCATCCAATTCCATTTCGGCATTGCGTATGTCCAACATGCCCGCTTTTTCGACCAAACTCAAATGCCCAGTCGTATCGGTACCGAACCACTGGCGATACAGTTTATTGGCAAACAACAGCTCCGCACTGCCAAGGGGGGCGACTGAGACAGATGCGTCCAAGGCCTCCAACACAATTGTGAAGCGCTCGTAGGAGGCGGCCAATTGTTCACGAACCCGATTGGGTTCCGTGATGTCGGTCATCGAAGTCATCCACCCAGTTTGTTGACCCATGGCATCAATCAAAGGCGAGACGTACAAGCGGGCATCAAAAATCGTGTTGTTTTTGCGTTTGACGCGCACTTGAAAACCACCTGCAATTTGCTTGCCGCTCATTTCTTCTTCCAAGCGGGTCATCAGCTGTTCACGGTCTTCATCGGGCCAGTAGGGAAAGGGCGCCACGGCACCGATGAGTTCGTTTTCTTGCCAGCCGGTCATTTGGCAAAATGCCAAATTCACGTAGGTGATTCGGCCTTCCATGTCGAGGGCGCGCATGCCAGTCAACATGGAGTTTTCCATGGCACGACGGAAATTGGTTTCTGCCATCAATTCTTTTTGAGTTTGCTGACGTTTGCGGGTGTGGCGCCAGTTGCCAATCAGCATCCATGCAGTGAGCAAACTCAATGAACTGACCAACCAGAACAAGCCACTTCCCACCAAGTCTTGTGAGGTTTTCCAGGTTTGAGCACGCAAGATCAAACCATTGCCCACTGGCGACACAGGCACCTCAAACTCGTTGTTTTGGTTCACGATGCCAGGTACAAAATTCCAGATGCTGGTTCGCTTGGGAATGGTCTGACCTGCAATCAAATTGCCTTCGCTGTCGAGCAAAGAGACAGCGTATTTCGCCAATATTTCTGTGGGGACGCCATAGCGCAGCAAACTTTCGACAGCATATTCGGCCATCACGACACCATTGAAGCGACCTTGTGAGTTGGTCAAGGGTGTGTGCAGTTGCAACACCACGTTGCGCGCATAATTTTCTTGCCCAGCGCCCGGACTTCCAATCGACAAGCTCCCGTCGTCTTCTTGCGAATAAACAGGCTGCATCAAATCACGGGCCAAGCTGTAGCTGTTCTCAGATTCTCCCCATTTCAGAACTTCACCGACGCGCCACTTTTGGCTGACCAAGACACTGGGCGCCGTTTGACTGGCCAATATTTTTCGCTTGTCATCAACCCACGCCACAGTTTGGAGTTCGGGGTTTTTCATGACCAAGGATTCTGCGCGTCGTGTGAACTCCTTGATGTCAATGTCCTTGTTGGATGCATCTCGGGCCAAACGCATGATTTGCTCTTGACGCTCTAACAACCTCAGTCGCAGTCGTTGTTGGCTGTATTCCACATCCCTTTTGACAGCCTCTTGTTCTCGGTCAATTTCCTCCACTCGCAAGTACCAAAAAGAAAAGACGATGGCACTTAAAAACAGCAGGACGGAAGCAATGGGGGCCAAACTGGCAAAACGGTCTTGGCGCAACGGGTTCTGGCGTTTCCACCATCGGCGCCACCAGTTTGTGGGCTTCATCGCCTTGAGGGTTATGGCTGCGTTTTGCGACTTCATCCCCTAGAGTTTAGGGGAAACCCTTTTTTCTTAAATTTCATAATACAAAATGCAAAAGCACAATTTGAAATTTTAAAAACTTTGTGCGAGAATTCAATCAAAATAGTTCAACCACGGCCTACAAAGGAGACAAACATGTCAGCCGTTCAGCCTCACAACGTCCTCCAAGACTTGGACGCCATTGAAACCCGTGAATGGATGGACGCACTGTCCGCCGTGATTGAAAAAGAAGGCGGTGAACGTGCCCACTTCTTGTTAGAGCAACTCCTGGAACATGCCCGTGAAAACAGCATCGACATGCCGTTTTCTGCCAACACGGGTTATGTCAACACCATTGAGCCTGATCAAGAAGCCCATTGCCCTGGCAACATTGAAATCGAAGAGCGCTTGCGCGCCTACATGCGTTGGAATGCGATGGCGATGGTGGTGAAGGCCAACCGCCATAACCCTGAAGATGGGGGTGACTTGGGCGGCCACATCGGCTCTTTTGCTTCCTTGGCCCACATGTTCGGTGCTGGTTTCAATCACTTTTGGCATGCGGAAAGCGAAAACCATGGCGGTGATTGCCTCTACATCCAAGGCCACGTGTCACCTGGTGTTTATGCACGTGCCTATTTAGAAGGTCGTTTGACGGAAGAGCAGCTGCTCAACTTCCGTCAAGAAGTGGATGGCAAAGGGCTGTCCAGTTACCCCCATCCTAAGTTGATGCCAGAGTTCTGGCAGTTCCCGACTGTGTCAATGGGCCTTGGCCCCCTGATGGCCATTTACCAAGCGCGTTTCCTGAAGTACTTGCACGCACGTGGCATTGCCAACACCGAAAACCGCAAAGTGTGGGTGTTCTGTGGTGACGGTGAAATGGACGAAGTGGAGTCTTTGGGCGCGATTGGTTTGGCTGCCCGCGAAAAACTCGACAATTTGATTTTCGTGGTCAATTGCAACCTGCAACGTTTGGATGGCCCGGTGCGAGGCAACGGAAAGATCATTCAAGAACTAGAGGGTGAGTTCCGCGGCTCGGGTTGGAACGTGATCAAGCTCTTGTGGGGCAGCGAGTGGGACAAACTCTTGGCGCGTGACAAAGACGGTGCATTGCGCAAGATCATGATGGACACCTTGGACGGCGACTTCCAAGCCTTCAAAGCCAACGATGGCGCCTATGTTCGCAAACATTTCTTTGGTCGCGATCCTCGCACTTTAGAGATGGTGGCGCACATGAGCGACGATGAGATCTGGGCCTTAAAGCGTGGCGGACACGATCCTCAAAAGGTCTATGCGGCTTACCACGCCGCTGTGAACACCAAAGACCAGCCCACTGTGCTCTTGATCAAAACGGTCAAAGGTTTTGGCATGGGCAAAGCCGGTGAAGGCAAGAACAATGTTCACCAAACCAAGAAGTTGACCGATGAAGACATTCGCTACATGCGTGATCGCTTCAACATTCCGGTGCCTGACAGTGAGCTGTCCAAGGTGCCTTTCTACAAGCCTGCCGATGACACCCCCGAGATGCGTTATTTGCACGAGCGTCGCAAAGCCTTGGGTGGCTACTTGCCTCATCGCCGGACCAAGGCGGACGAAAGCTTCACGGTGCCTGCTTTGGAAGTGTTCAAGTCGGTGATGGAGCCAACTGCCGAAGGTCGTGAAATTTCCACCACGCAAGCCTATGTTCGCTTCCTCACACAGCTGTTGCGTGACCAAGCCTTGGGTCCTCGTGTGGTGCCCATTTTGGTGGACGAAGCGCGAACTTTTGGCATGGAAGGGTTGTTCCGCCAAGTCGGTATTTACAACCCTGCAGGTCAGCAGTACACACCGGTCGACAAAGACCAAGTGATGTATTACAAAGAAGACAAAGCGGGCCAGATTTTGCAAGAGGGCATCAATGAGGCGGGCGGTATGTCCAGCTGGATTGCTGCGGCAACCAGCTACTCCACCAGCAACCGCATCATGGTGCCGTTCTATGTGTATTACTCGATGTTCGGCTTCCAGCGCATTGGCGATTTGGCCTGGGCTGCGGGTGACATGCAAGCGCGTGGTTTCTTGTTGGGCGGCACCTCGGGTCGCACCACATTGAATGGTGAAGGCTTGCAACACGAAGACGGTCACAGCCACATCTTGGCGGGCACCATCCCCAATTGCATCAGCTACGACCCCACCTTCGCACACGAAGTAGGCGTGATCTTGCACCATGGTTTGAAGCGCATGGTGGAGAAACAAGACAATGTTTTCTACTACCTCACTTTGTTGAATGAAAACTACGCCATGCCTGGCCTCACGCCCGGCACGGAAGAGCAAATCATCAAGGGCATGTACTTGTGCAAAGCGGGTGGCAAGAACAAGACACGTGTTCAATTGATGGGCTCCGGCACCATCCTGCGTGAATCCTTGGCAGCGCAAGAGTTGCTGGCCAAAGACTGGGGCATTGCGGCTGACGTATGGAGCTGCCCAAGCTTCAACGAGCTCACGCGTGATGGCCAAGACGCCGAGCGTTTCAACATGTTGCACCCCTTAGAAACACCCCGTGTTCCGTTCGTGGCCAGTGCCAGTTGCCAAAGTTGCAGAAGCTTTGAAGCAATACGGCATCAAGACCGACAAGGTCAATCCTTTGTACGCTTGACCCTCAAAATTTGGAGACACACATGGCATTGGTAGAAGTCAAAGTTCCAGACATCGGTGATTTCGATGAAGTGGCGGTCATTGAGTTGTTGGTCAAGGTGGG
>RFVJ01000150.1 GCA_009928125.1 Betaproteobacteria bacterium | reverse complement strand
GCCATTTCGTAATCCCACATGCGAAATGGAAACTTCTCTTGGCTTTTGCGGCGTGTGCTTAAAAACTGAGGCGCCAGCTTCAACAACTTGAAACTTTGCGCCAGCAATTTGCGACGCATGCCCGGAAACAAGGGCCGCATGGCAAACAAACCGGCAAACATCACAAAGCCCTGAATCACTTCATGGCGACGGCCATAACGGCAACGCAGCAACACATTGGCCAACGTGCTGCCTAAAAATTGTTGCGGCTTGATTTGCGCCGCTTCTTCGTACGTGAAATGCCACACCGTGGCGTTGGGCACGTAGCGCAGGGTATAGCCATGGTCGCGCAAGCGGTAAGACAACTCAACGTCTTCACCGTACAAAAACAGCAAAGGCTCATAGCCTTTAACGGCTTTGAGCGCTTCGGTTTTGAACAGCACACAAGCACTAGAACACCACGCCGTTTCGCCTGTGACTGGGTGATAGTCTTTGGGATGCTCGTAAGGTTTTTGGCGGCACTCCCATGCAGCCACCTTGGAACCCGATTGACCTGGCGCTTGGGCGGCATCGCGTTGCGCTGTTTGCAGCAAGGTGGTGAGGGTGTCGTGTTCAAACTCGAGGTCGACGTTGGTGACCCAAAAGAAAGGCGTTTGCGTGAGGGCCAGGTTGTGGTTGTGACCCGCGCCAAAACCAATGTTGGGGCCTTGGTGCAATTGCACGCTGGCAAAGCGGTGGGCTGCACCCGCTTCAGTCAACAACTGCGCCTGAAGCGCGGCATAGGTGCCATCGGTGGACCCGTTGTCGAGCACACACAAGGCAATTTGGTCACAAGGCAAATCTTGCTTGAACAAACTCTCAAAAAAGGCCGACAGCCATTTTTCAGAGTTGTAGGTGACGATTGACAGGGTGAGGACAGGAGCGGGTCTTGTTGTTGTCTCTTGCATTGCCGCGATCATTTCAATTCCTTGAATTATCCGCGAAAGGGCTTGAGCTTCAGCGCTGGCTTTTCAACAAAATGCCATGACAGGGCGGCCAAGGCGACTGTGATCACCAAGGTGCTTAAAAGATACGCAGGCAACGGCATTTGTGGCCAAAAGGACACCAGGGTTTGTTGCACCGGGAAGGCATAGATGTAGATGCCGTAGGAGTAGTCGCGTTCGTGCATGCGTGAAAGCCAAGGATGACGGGCCAATCCAAAGGCCAAGACCACAAAGGGCAAGACCACCCAAGAGGCCATGGCAAACCATTGGGTTTGGTGACGCAGGCTAAGCCAAGCAGCAAGCGCCAGCAGCGCCGTCGTCAGGCTGAAGTATTGATTGAGCTTGAAAACAAACAAACTGGCACCCACCATGAAGTACACCCCGCACAATGGGATGTGGCGAAGGTCGGTGCGATAAACCACCCAAGCTTCTGGGGCTGGCAAAGCCCAAAAGGCCGCCAAGGCCAAGAAAAACAAAGTAACAAGCCCCACAAGCCAAGCCGTGGCGCGCTCTTGATGCCGTGTTGGCGCTATGAGAACACCTGCAAAGCCCACGAGTGCCAGCAGCAGGTACATCAGAAATTCAACTGGCAAGCTCCACAAGGACCCGTTGACAGCATAGGGCCAAGGGTTGTTGGCAAATACACCTGGCAAGTGGTAAGAGATGTACAACACCATGTTGCTCAGGTAACCCAGCGTGTGTTCGTTGCGCCAGTACATGTCGGCATCCAAGGTGGTGAGCAGCGGCCCCAACACCAGCACGCTGAGCAAGGTGCACACCACCAAGCCCGGAAAAATTCGAAGGGCTCTTTTGGCCAAGAACCGCATCACATTGGGATCGCGCGACCAGCTTTGCGCTACCAAATAACCGCTGATGGCAAAGAAGATGTACACACCCAACAAACCCATGGGCACGATGTCCAGGAACAAGACTTCAGGCCAACCCAACAGGGCATGTGCATGGCCATACAAAACCAAGCAGGCGGCAAACCAGCGCAGTGCGGTGAGGTTGTTGAGGTGATCGTTGGCAGGCGTCACGGTGGCCTGCGTTCAATAGGCGCCGTTGCGGCCAAACACCACCTTGATGGTTTTGAACAAGATGGCCAAGTCGTACCAGAGCGACCAGGGTAGTAGCTTTTTTCGAGGCCGTACTTTTGCAGTTCGGCGGCCACGATGGGGCGCGGGCCCACCAAGCTCATTTCGCTTTTGAGCACGTTGAACAATTGGGGCAATTCATCAAGGCTGGTGCGGCGTAAAAAATCACCCATGCGGCTGATCCGCGGATCGTCTTTGAGTTTGTGTTCTTTGTCCCACTCGGCTCTGAGTTGGGCATTGTGTTGCAACAAGCTTTGCAACTGCTGCTCGGCGTTGGGCACCATAGAACGGAATTTGTAGCAATTGAATTTACGGCCGTTTTTGCCAATGCGCTGATGCGCAAACAACACGCTACCGCCTTCCAACTTTAAGAGCAGCGCAATGATGAACATCATGGGCGACAACAGCAGCAACAACAAGGCCGCCACCAAAGTGTCAAACAAACGCTTGGTCAATCGCGCTGGCCAGCGACGCAGGTTGTTGCGCACGCGCAAGAGCGCCACCTCGTGCGAAAAGAAGTGCGACATGTCGGTGCCATACAGAGGCACGCCGCGCATGGCAGGAATGACGCTGATGTCGGTGGCACCCCACTGCGTGAGGGTGCGCAGCCAGTGCTCGCGTTGCTCGGCTTGCGAATGTTCCAAGGCAATGACCCACTGGACACCTGGCTGATCGGCCAGCACTTCAAGTTGATGCAAATTCAGCAGCGTTTGGTTTTTTTGTTTGAGGCGCGGACTGGGTTCATCCACATCCACATAACCTGCCACTTCAAAGCCCATGCGGGGCTCGCTCTCGAGTGCAATGGCGGCCTCCAAGGCGTTTTCACCATGACCAATGATGATGGTGGGGCGCGTCCAAAGGCCCATTTGCTTGAGCATCCAACGGGTGATCACGCGGCCCCACACCACCATGCCCACTGCCAAAATCCACACCAACAACCACCACAATCGCGAAGAGTTCCAACGGGTGGAGGCCACCAAGGTCATGTCGAGCAAGGCCAAGCTGCCCATGAGGCGCAAGATGTCGCCCAACTCGTCCCAAAACGGCCGGCGATCGCTGTAATGCTGAAAGCGCATGAGGAACAGCATGAGCCCCAAAAACACCAGGCCGCTCCAGGCCACATAGCGCTGCATGTCTTGCGTGGAAAACCACACACTGACATTTTGACTGGGGCTGACTGCCACATTGATGAGCGTGGCCATGGCAAAGGCAATGGCAAAGGCGATGGCATCGCCCAGCAGAATGGCAAATTTAGAAACGCGAACTTGGAACAGCGACAGCGTGTTGATCATGCTTGCTGACGCCAGAAAGATTTGTACATGCTCAAGCGCTGGTTCAAAGCACGAGGCCAGAGTCGATGCCATTGCCCCAGTTTGTATCCACACAATTTGACAGCGTTGGTGATGGCCAAGTCAAAAAGACCGCCCAACAAACTGGGGGCTTTGCTGTGCGCTTGGTTTGTTGTAGCTTTGCCACTTGCAAGCAATCGCAAGTTGGCCCACTGATGTCGCAAAAGACGCCAGCCCTCGCCCTCGGCACGGCCAAAGCTTTGCAAAAGCCATGGGTTTTGAGCGTGAAAGACGCCGGTGTCAAACATGCGCTGAAAATCCTGTAAGCCGTTGTAGTGGTGTGAATGATAAACGGCCGCTTGGGCCTGGTATTGCAGGGATTGACCCGATAGCAACAGCTTGGCGGCCATGAAGGTGTCTTCGCCCAAGGCCAGACCCTCGGGCAGGCCGCCTTGGTCTTGCAGTGCAGACAGGCGGTAGGCGCCAAAGGCATTGGAGAAAAAACAGACCTTCAGGCCCAAGCTTTCTTTGTCTTGCAATTGCACCGTGCGCGAAGTGGCCGGGTAATTGAATTGGCGGAAGTTTGCCTCCAACCAAGTGGCCTGCGGTTTGGGCAATTGGCGGCCAAAAGCGGCGGCCACTTGAGGGTTTTGAAAGGCTTGGACCAGCTGTTGCAAGGCATCGGGTTGGGCCAAGATGGCGTCCTGGGTCATGAACACCACCACCTGCGGTGGGTGATGGGGGTGCGCTTGCAGGGCTTGGTTGAGGGCCCATTGGCGTGTGCCGCCATGGTCAAAATGGTCGGCTTGCACATGCAGCAAGGTGACGATGGGTGCGCCTTTGCTTTGAAGCGAAGCCGAGTTGGCGGCCTGTTCGGACAGCGCCAAACTGCCGTCTGTAGAGCCCGAGTCGACCAACACCAAGTGCTCGGGTGGGCAGTTTTGGGTTTGCAGGGCTTGAAGCCATTGGGCCCATTCGGCCAGGCCAGGGTTGTAGGTGGGCACCACCAACCAAAAATTGTGCGGGGTCTGTGCTTTCGCAGCAAGCAAATGCAAGCTGCTTGAGTCTGTTGGGCTGGGGTTTTCACCCTGAAATGTGACCTGGGACACAGTGGCTGTGAAAGTGGGGCAATCTATAATTTCTGATTGCTGATTTAAGAAAAAGTATTCATTGTTGCGCCGCCCATTTCCTGCCGTTGCATTTTCATTGTTTGCGCTTGTATTGGCAGGCGCACCCACCAACACCAAATTGGGTGGCTTGGCCTGGGTGTTGCTGTGCTTGATGGGGTTTTGGGCATTTTTACGGTCGGAACGAATCCAGCAATCTGACATTGGCTTGCAATTCACGGCGAACAACGCACTTTCAGGCCCATCCCCCGTTGAGGAAGCCGCCAGAATCTGGCTGTTTGCGTGCCTTGCAGCCACGGCCATTCGAATCATACCCCACGCTTTTTGGCAAGACGACTGGGACCGCCGGCATGCCGAGTTCCGCTTGGTCTTGGGTGCGTTGGCCACGGTGGCCTTGGTCAAATGGCCACCGTTTTACCGACTCACAAGTCTTCAAAAGCGCAGCATGGGCGACGCTTTGGCCATGGCCTGTGCTTTGGGCATGGGTGTCACGGTGTTGTATGGCCGCGAAACCCCACTCCATGCCATTGCTTGGGCGGTCAGCCTCAGTTTTTTAGTCTGTTTGTTGGCGCCCATGGTGCTTGACCCCCTGCTCTCACCCACCCGCCGAATGCTTTGGGCAATGGGTGTGATGATGGGCTGCATGGGCGTGGTCTTAAGCCAGTCTCGGGGCGTTTATGGCTTGCTCATTTGGATGGCGCTGGCCAGTTATGTGGCCGCCTCCAACCGAACGCTGCTTCAAATGTCCACCTTCCGCTTGCGCACCTGGTTGGGCTTGGCCTTGGTGTTTGGTGGTTTCATTTGGCTGCTGTCGGTCCAACCGGCATGGCTCACCTCGGTGGTCCACCGCCTGTCCGAGGTATGGGTCGAAGCCTCCCTGTCGCAAAGCAACCCCGGCGAAGCCGCCAACACCTCGGTGGGCTCGCGCTTGTTTTTGTGGAGCCGCGCTTTGGATGCCATTGAAGTGCAACCTTGGTTTGGCTATGGCAAAGAAAACAGCATTGCCATGATCAAGCAGT
>RFVJ01000149.1 GCA_009928125.1 Betaproteobacteria bacterium | reverse complement strand
GAGTCAACCGCAGCAACGCGCTCGATGCCGGTACCCACCAGTGGTTTCTCGGGACGCAACACAGGCACGGCTTGACGTGACATGTTGGCACCCATCAACGCGCGGTTGGCGTCGTCGTGCTCGAGGAACGGCACCAAGGAGGCCGCCACAGACACGATCTGGGCAGGTGACACGTCCATGTACTGGATGCGCTCTGCGCCGCACAAAATGGATTCGCCTTTTTCACGGGCAGACACCAAGCCGTCGGTCAGGCGACCTTGTTTGTCCAAAGACGCATTGGCCTGCGCGATCACATACTTGCCTTCTTCGATGGCAGACAAGTAATCGATGTCCATGGTGACTTTGCCTTCCACCACACGGCGGTAGGGTGTCTCAATGAAACCATACTCGTTCAAACGCGCATACAAGGCGAGTGAATTGATCAAACCAATGTTAGGACCTTCAGGTGTTTCAATCGGGCACACACGACCGTAGTGGGTCACGTGCACGTCACGCACTTCAAAACCTGCACGCTCGCGAGTCAAACCGCCTGGACCCAGGGCAGACACACGGCGCTTGTGCGTGATCTCTGCCAAAGGATTGGTTTGGTCCATGAACTGCGACAACTGGGACGCACCAAAGAATTCTTTGAGCGCCGCAGAGATGGGCTTGGAGTTGATCAGATCGTGCGGCATCAGAGGCTCTTGCTCTGCTTGACCCAAACGCTCTTTCACAGCTTTCTCAATGCGCGCCAAACCGGTGCGGTATTGGTTCTCGGCCAACTCGCCCACGCAACGTACGCGGCGATTGCCCAAGTGATCGATGTCATCGACTTCGCCGCGACCATTGCGCAAGTCAACCAAGATCTTGACCACGGCCAAGATGTCTTCGTTGGTGAGCACCATGGGGCCGGTGGACTCGTCACGTCCCACGCGGGCGTTGAACTTCATGCGGCCCACGCGTGACAAGTCGTACGTGTCGGGGTTGTAGAACAAGCGCTGGAACAAAGCCTGTACAGCGTCTTCTGTGGGTGGCTCACCAGGGCGCATCATGCGGTAGATGGCCACACGTGCAGCAAATTCGTCAACGGTTTCGTCCACACGCAATGTTTGCGAAATGTACGCACCTTGGTCGAGTTCGTTGGTGTAAATGCACTGCAACTCTTGCACACCTGCGGAGCGCAGTTTTTTCAACAATGCTTCTGTGAGTTCTTCGTTGGCCTTGGCGATGATTTCGCCGGTGTCGTTGTCAACAATGTTGCGCGCCACCACACGACCCATCAGGAAGTCTTCAGGCACGCTGATGTGCGTGGTGCCAGACTGCTCGAGTTCACGGGTGTGACGAACGGTAATGCGCTTGTCTTTGGCGACCACCACTTTGCCAGACTTGTCGGTGATGTCGAAGCGGGCCACTTCGCCGCGCAGACGCTCGGCCACAAACTCCATTTGCGCGCCACTGTCCATCAAGCGGAAGTTGTCGTTCACAAAGAAGTTGGCCAGGATGGATTCTGGGTTCAAGCCAATGGCTTTGAGCAAAATGGTGACGGGCATCTTGCGACGACGGTCCACACGGAAGTACAGCAAGTCTTTGGGATCGAATTCGTAGTCGAGCCAAGAGCCGCGGTAAGGAATGATGCGTGCGCTGAACAGCAATTTGCCAGAGCTGTGTGTCTTGCCCTTGTCGTGCTCAAAGAACACACCAGGCGAACG
Source organism: Betaproteobacteria bacterium (assembly GCA_009928125.1). Classification (GTDB taxonomy): domain Bacteria; phylum Pseudomonadota; class Gammaproteobacteria; order Burkholderiales; family Burkholderiaceae_C; genus Limnohabitans_A. The sequence continues at coordinate 3,829 of RFVJ01000149.1, read as the reverse complement.
GTGCAATTGAGACACGATCACGCGCTCTGTACCGTTGATGATGAACGAGCCTTTGTCGGTCATCAAGGGCACTTCGCCCATGTAGACTTCTTGCTCTTTCACTTCCTTCACGACCTTGGATTGTGAGGTGGAGGAATCGCGATCGTAAATGATCAGCTGAACGCGAGCGCGCACGGCCGACGCAAAAGTGAGGCCACGGGTTTGGCATTCGCGCACATCAAAGGCCGGCTTGGCCAAGTTGTACTCGAGAAACTTCATCTCGACAAAACCGTTGTGTGACACGATGGGGAAAGCTGATTCAAAAGCAGCTTGCAGGCCTTCGTGGGCACGCTTGTTGGGGGCTACGCCTGCTTGCAAAAATGACGTGTAAGCGTCTTTTTGCATTTGCAGCAAATAGGGAACTTCGAGCACGCTTTCGCGGCTTCCAAAACTTTTGCGAATGCGTTTGCGTTCGGTAAATGAATAGGCCATGAGATCTCCGGGTCTTGATCTTTCGGCGACTGTGTACCTCTTTGAACAACGCGTTGTTCACAAGGCAGGCTTGGCCGCTGGCCTCTACCAGCGTTGGCGGACGGCTGCGCTTGGCCGCTGGCCTCTACCAGCGTTGGCGGACGGCTGCGCATTGCACGCAGCCCGAACCAAGGCGTCTCTGCAGTCGGGTCAGAGAACACTCAAAAAATTGACATTGAAGCCATTTTTTGACTGTGCTCTGTAAGCACCAAAGGCTGGAGGCCCTTGTAGGACACTCCAGCCTTGGACACAAATCGAATTACTTGAGTTCGACTTTGGCGCCGGCTTCTTCCAGCTTTTTCTTAGCAGCTTCAGCGTCAGCTTTAGAAGCGCCTTCTTTCACAGCCTTGGGTGCGCCGTCAACCATGTCTTTGGCTTCTTTCAAGCCCAAGCCAGTGATTTCACGCACGGCCTTGATGACGGACGCGCCACCACCGCCACCACCAGCAGCAGGTGCTGCCATGGCTGCGGCGCTCACGCCAAATTTCTCTTCGATGGCTTTCACCAAGTCGTTGAGTTCCAAGACCGTCATGCTGTCGAGCGCGGTCAAAAATGCGTCTTTGTCAAATGACATTTTGATTTCCTAAACAATTAATTTAAAAAAGGACTGCGCGATTACGCGGCAGCCGTTTCGCCTTTTTTGGCCGCCAATGCACCCAACACCACTGCGGTACGGGAAATTGGTGACTTCATCAAGCCGCACAACTGAGCCAACAAGACTTCTTTCGAAGGGATGTTTGACAGTTGCTTAACGCCGTTGGCATCCAAAACTTTGCCTGAGATGGCACCACCGCGAATGACCAACTTGTCGTTGGTTTTCGCGAAGTCAGCGACTACTTTTGCAGCAGCCACAGCATCTACAGAGAAGCCATAGATCAGCGGACCGGTCATCTGATCAGAGACAACTTCAAACGTGGTTCCGGCCACAGCACGGCGGGCCAAGGTGTTTTTCAACACACTCAGGCTCACACCTTTGCTACGTGCATCAGAACGCAGTTTGGTCATGTCAGTGACCGTGATGCCGCGGTATTCCGCAATCACCAGCGTTTGAGCTTTAGCGGCGAGGCTGGTCACTTCTGAAATGACCGCTTCTTTCTCACTGCGATTAAGACTCAAGGTCTACTCCTTTTGAATGAGCTTTTGAGCCACAGGGCTCTAGAGCTCGGTTCAGGATTTTGTCCATCTGCAGCGGGATCGCCATCTGCGTTGGCTTTCACGATTAAGTGCATTGCTGCACGCCAACGGTCTTGGATGGCCTGAACTTTTTCCGAAGATTTGGGTTCAGCCCACCACACTGAGCGAAATGCTTGGTTGCCCAAGCACTCCCCTCGGTTTTTTCACGATCAAGCCGCGATGGATTGTGTGTCGACGCGAACGCCCACACCCATGGTTGAGGACACAGCCACCTTTAGGCATCAGACCACGGGGGCCCAAGATTTGACCCAAAGTACCCACGATGCGCATGGCGTCGGGGGCAGCAATCACCACGTCGAAAGGCATGTCACCGGCTTTGACTTGTGCAGCCAAATCGTCCATGCCCACCACGTCTGCACCAGCAGCTTTGGCTTCTTCAGCCTTGGCGCCTTGGGCAAACACGGCCACGCGTTTTGTTTTACCAGTGCCATTGGGCAAGACCACGGCGCCACGCACCACTTGGTCAGATTTCTTGGCATCGATACCGAGTTGAACGGCCACATCGATGGACTCATCGAATTTGGCAGTTGCGCACTCTTTCACCAAAGCCAAAGCATCGGCCACAGGGTACAACTTGTTGGCGTCAACTTTGCCAACCAGTGCTTTTTGTTTCTTCGTCAACTTGGACATTTAAACGCCCTCCACATTCACGCCCATGGAGCGTGCAGAACCCGCGATGATGCGAACAGCAGCGTCTAAATCAGCAGCGTTCAAATCTTTCATTTTTGTCTTTGCAATTTCTTCGAGCTGAGCGCGAGAAATTTTGCCAACCTTGTCAGCGTGAGGACGGGCAGAGCCCTTGTCCAACTTGATGGCTTTCTTGATCAAGGTGGTCGCTGGCGGCGTCTTGATGATGAACGTGAAGCTCTTGTCGGCAAATGCAGTGATCACCACTGGCAAAGGCAGACCTGGCTCAACACCTTGGGTCTGGGCGTTGAACGCCTTGCAGAATTCCATGATGTTCAAACCACGTTGACCCAAAGCTGGGCCGATAGGGGGTGATGGATTGGCCTTGCCAGCTGGAACTTGCAGCTTAACGAAGCCGACGATTTTTTTCGCCATGTTGAACTCCTAGTGGGTGCAAACGCTTGAGGGTTAAGGTCAAGCTCCCCAGATTAACGACGTTGGGGTCAGAGCAAATTTACTTCGTAAATCTTGATCTGACCCGCAATCTTTTTAGGTAAGTCTCTAAACCCCTTAGGGGGTTTGGGACTTAACTTAAGTTTTTTCGACTTGGCCGAACTCTAGTTCGACCGGTGTCGCACGTCCAAAGATCGTGACGGACACACGCATTTTGTTTTTCTCGTAATTCACTTCTTCCACCGTGCCGTTGAAGTCCGTGAACGGGCCTTCTTTCACGCGCACGTATTCGCCCACTTCAAACTCCACCTTGTGGCGGGGCTTGTCGGTGCCTTCTTGCATTTGATTGACGATCTTGCGAACGTCATCTTCTGAAATAGGGGCAGGACGGTTTTTGGCACCACCCACAAAGCCAGTGACTTTGTTGGTGTGCTTGACCAAGTGCCATGTCTCATCGTCCATGACCATCTCAACCAGCACGTAGCCAGGGAAAAACTTGCGCTCGGTGGTGCGCTTTTGGCCATTCTTCATCTCAACCACTTCTTCAGTGGGAACCAGAATGCGGCCAAATTTGCTTTGCATCTCGGCGCGTTGAATGCGCTCAATGATGTTGCGCTCAACAGCCTTCTCCATGCCTGAGTAGGCATGGACCACATACCACTTCAAGTCTGGGTTGGTGGATTCGCCCGCTTTAGGCGCGTTGTCAACAGCGTCAGTCATTATTTTTTCCACCCCAAGATCAGATCGTAAAAAACCCACTCGAGTGTTTTGTCTGTCAGCCACAAGAACAGCGCCATGACCACCACAAACACAAAAACGTAAGCGGTGATTTGCATGGCTTCCTTGCGCTCGGGCCACACAACTTTCTTCACTTCGCGCACGGCATCTTGGCCGAACGAGACGAATTGCTTGCCAGTTTCTGAAAGCAAAAACACCACCACAGCCACAGCCAACCCAGCGATCAATGCACCCCATTGGGCCAAAGCGCCTTGCTTGGCGAGCACATAAAAAGCCGCCAAAGATGCCACAGCCAACACAATGGCCA
>RFVJ01000148.1 GCA_009928125.1 Betaproteobacteria bacterium | reverse complement strand
CACGGTAGCGCAACGTGGCCAAAATTTCGGCACTCACTTCAACAGGCGACTTCTCACCCTGCACCGTTTGAATCGACAGCATCCCCTTGGCACTTGCGCCATCGGGCTTCACAAATTTGTAAGGCAACTTTTCTGGATGGGCGATGTCCGACAAACTGCGGCCCATGAATCGCTTCACAGAAGCCAAGGTGTTTTCTGGATCATGCGCAGCGTTGGCCACCGCTTCTTGGCCAATTTGACGGCCTTGACCAGGCAAGTAACGAACCACAGAGGGCAAGATCACTTGGCCTTTGTCGTCGGGCAAACACTCTGCCACGCCGTTGCGCACCGAGGCCACCAAAGAATGGGTGGTGCCCAGGTCAATGCCCACCGCAATGCGCCGTTGGTGTGGATCCGGTGCCTGACCGGGCTCTGAGATTTGCAAAAGTGCCATGACTTATTTTTTGAATGTGTTAGCTGCAAGCGTCTAACTGGTGTTGCACTTCTTGTGAAAACTTGTCGATGAACATGAGCGCCCTCACCTGCGCCACGGCAGCCTGAAAATCGCGGGCGACATCGATCAATGCAGCCAACTGCTTCAAGACTTGGGCCTGCGAGGCGTTCACTTCGTCCAACAGTTTGTCCAGCGCTTCTATTTTAGAAGCAGGTGTTTGGATGACCTTGCAGTCGTCCAGCGCTTCACGCCATTCCATTTGCTGCATCAAAAATGCAGGCGGCATGCTGGTGTTGTTTTCGGCGTTGACGGCAACGCCGTTCAGCTCACACAGGTAGGCCGCACGTTTGAGTGGGTCTTTGAGGCGGTTGTAGGCTTCGTTAATGCGCACAGACCATTGCATGGCGATGCGTTGCGCAGATGCGCCTTCAGAAGCAAAGCGGTCGGGGTGTGCTTCGCGTTGCAAAGATTTCCATTGCACATCCAAGTGCGCGCGGTCCAACGCAAAAGTCGGCTGCAAGCCGAACAGCTCGAAGTCTGACGCCTGCAGTGAAATCACACGCGGAACGATTCGCCACAGCCACAGCGATCGCGTTCGTTGGGGTTGTTGAAACGGAAACCCTCGTTCAAACCTTCGCGCACAAAATCGAGCTGGGTGCCATCGATGTAGGCCAAGCTTTTGGGGTCGATCAGCACCTTCACGCCATGGTCTTCAAAGACCACATCTTCGGGCGCCACTTCGTCCACGTATTCCAATTTGTACGCCAAGCCAGAGCAGCCTGTGGTTTTAACGCCCAAGCGCACACCCACGCCCTTGCCGCGTTTGGTGATGTAGCGCGCTACGTGGCGCGCTGCAGCTTCTGTCAATGAGATGGCCATGTTGTACTTCCAGCAAACACTGCTTAAGCGCTTGCGTGTTTTTTCTTGTAGTCTTCGACGGCTGCTTTGATGGCGTCTTCGGCCAAGATGGAGCAGTGAATTTTGACGGGCGGCAAAGCCAACTCTTCGGCAATTTCGCTGTTCTTCAAGGCTGCGGCTTGGTCCAAGGTTTTGCCCTTCACCCACTCAGTGACCAGGGAACTGGATGCAATGGCAGAGCCACAACCGTAGGTTTTAAAACGTGCATCTTCGATCACGCCCGTTTGGGGATTGACCTTGATCTGCAACTTCATCACGTCGCCGCAGGCAGGCGCGCCCACCATGCCGGTGCCCACATCTTCGTCGCCCTTTTCAAAAGAGCCCACGTTGCGGGGGTTTTCGTAATGATCAACAACTTTTTCGCTGTAAGCCATGGTGATACTTCCTTAATCAGTGTGCAGCCCATTGAATGGTGCTGAGGTCGATGCCGTCTTTGTACATTTCCCACAAGGGGCTGAGTTCGCGCAGTTTGGCCACGTTGGCTTTGATGGTCTCAATGGCAAAGTCAATTTCGGCTTCGGTGGTCCAACGGCCCACGGTCATGCGCAGGCTGCTGTGGGCCAATTCATCGCTGCGGCCCAAGGCGCGCAGCACGTAGCTGGGCTCCAAGCTGGCCGAGGTGCAGGCAGAACCCGATGACACCGCCAAACCTTTGATGCCCATGATGAGCGATTCGCCTTCCACGTAATTGAAGCTCATGTTGATGTTGTGGGGCACGCGCTTGGTGGGGTGACCGTTCAAGAACACTTGCTCCACGTCTTTCAAGCCGTTGATGAGGCGCTCTTGCAAGGCTTTGGCTTTGGCAATGTCTTGGTCCATTTCCAAACGTGCAATGCGGAAGGCTTCGCCCATGCCCACAATTTGATGCGTTGGCAAGGTGCCAGAACGCATGCCGCGCTCGTGACCGCCACCGTGCATTTGGGCTTCAAGTCGCACGCGGGGTTTGCGGCGCACATACAAAGCACCAATACCCTTGGGGCCATAGGTTTTGTGGGAGGCCAAGCTCATCAAATCGACGGGCAAGGTGTTGAGGTCGATGGGCAATTTGCCTGTGGCTTGCGCTGCATCGACGTGGAAGACGATGCCCTTCTCACGGCAGATGGCGCCAATCGCGGGGATGTCTTGGATCACGCCAATCTCGTTGTTCACAAACATGACGCTGACCAAGATGGTGTCGGGGCGCAAAGCGGCCTTGAACACATCGAGGTCGACCAAACCGTCTTCTTGCACATCCAGGTAAGTGACTTCGAAGCCTTGACGCTCGAGTTCACGCATGGTGTCGAGCACGGCTTTGTGCTCGGTCTTGACGGTGATGAGGTGTTTGCCGCGCGATTTGTAAAACTGCGCCGCACCTTTCAGTGCCAAGTTGTTGGATTCGGTGGCACCGCTGGTCCACACAATTTCGCGGGGGTCGGCACCGATGAGATCGGCCACGTCTTTGCGGGCTTTTTCAACGGCTTCTTCTGCTTCCCAGCCCCACGCATGGCTGCGTGAAGCGGGGTTGCCAAAGTGCTCGCGCAACCAGGGAATCATGGCGTCGACCACGCGCGGATCGCAGGGATTGGTGGCGCTGTAGTCGAGGTAAATGGGGAAATGGGGTGTGCTGTTCATGCTTGAAAACTGCTCAAGATTTCATCAAAGTGTTGCCCAAGGCAAACACGGAATTGGGCGCATTGATGCGCACAGGCTGCACCACGGGCATGGCCGAAATGGCGCGCTTGATGGCCGGCTTGTCTTCAATGGTGTGGCCGGCGGCCAATTGGTCGTCGACCAATTTTTGCAAATTGACCGAGTCCAGAAACTCCACCATGCGGGAGTTCAGGGAAGCCCATAAATCGTGGGTCATGCAACGGCCGGTGCTGCCATGGCAATTTTCTTTGCCACCGCAGTGCGTGGCATCGATGGGCTCGTCTACCGACAAAATGATGTCGGCCACAGTGATGTCAGCGGCTTTTTTGGCCAAGGTGTAACCACCGCCAGGACCGCGTGTGGATTCAACCAATTGATGGCGACGCAACTTACCGAACAACTGCTCGAGGTAAGACAAAGAGATTTCTTGGCGCTGGCTGATGGCCGCCAAGGTGACCGGGCCTGAATGCTGTCGCAGGGCCAAATCGATCATGGCGGTGACCGCAAATCGTCCTTTGGTGGTGAGGCGCATGGCTAGATCCTAGGTTGTTGACTAATTCGCTCGACTATAGCAGAACTTGAGCGGATTAGTAGGAATATGATTTGAAGGTCTTTAGGGTAGGGGGGAAACCGCCCCGCCCCCTTTTCGGCCTCAGTTTCAGGCTTTCAGCACCACCACGTTGTCGGTTCCAGGCGCCCCAAAGGCTTGCGCCTTGAGCATCTGGAGCTGGTCTCGCACCTGGGCCGCCTTCTCAAAATCCAGGTTTTTGGCGTGTTCCATCATCTGCTTCTCAAGTTGTTTGATGGCTTTGGAGATGTCCTTCTCGCTCATCTCTTCGACTTTGGCGCGCTGAACGGCGGCCAGTTCCAGGCGTTCGGCTTCTTTGCCCGCCTTTTCGCTGTACACCCCGTCAATCAGATCTCGCACTTGCTTGACGATGCTGCGCGGCGTGATGCCCATGGCCTCGTTGTGGGCCAGTTGCTTGGCGCGTCGGCGTTCGGTTTCGCCGATGGCGCGGCTCATGGAGTCGGTCATGCGATCGGCATAAAGAATGGCACGACCGTGGAGATTTCGGGCTGCGCGGCCAATGGTTTGAATCAAACTGCGCTCGGATCGCAAAAAACCTTCTTTGTCGGCGTCCAAAATGGCCACCAAGGACACCTCGGGAATGTCCAAACCTTCGCGCAACAAATTGATGCCCACCAGCACATCGAAGCTGCCCAAGCGCAAATCGCGCAAAATCTCCACACGCTCCACCGTGTCCACATCGGAGTGCAGGTAACGCACTTTCACGCCGTTGTCGGTCAGGTAATCCGTCAACTGTTCGGCCATGCGTTTGGTCAAGGTGGTGATGAGCACACGCTCGTGCTTGTCAACCCGAATGCGAATTTCTTGCAGCACATCGTCCACTTGGTGAATGGCAGGCCGCACTTCCACTTGAGGGTCGACCAAGCCAGTGGGTCTGACCACTTGCTCCACCACTTTGCCTGAATGCGTTTTTTCGTAATCGGCGGGCGTGGCCGACACAAAAATGCATTGGCGCATTTTGGTTTCAAACTCTTCGAATTTGAGGGGCCGGTTGTCTAGCGCACTGGGCAGCCTGAAGCCATATTCCACCAGCGTGGTTTTGCGGGCGCGGTCACCGTTGTACATGGCATTCAGCTGGCCAATCATTTGGTGGCTCTCGTCCAAGAACATGATGGCATCGTGCGGCATGTAATCGGTCAAGGTGCTGGGCGCAGCACCGGGCTCAGCGCCCGACAAATGACGGGTGTAGTTTTCAATGCCTTTGCAGTGCCCTACTTCGCTGAGCATTTCCAAATCAAAGCGCGTGCGTTGCTCTAAGCGTTGCGCTTCCACCAACTTGCCCATGCCCACGAGTTGTTGAAGTCGCTCGGTCAACTCTTCTTTGATGGTTTCGACGGCAGCCAAAACCTTGTCGCGCGGGGTGACGTAATGGCTAGAGGGATAGACGGTGAAGCGCGGAATTTTTTGCCTGATGCGTCCTGTGAGAGGGTCGAACAATTGCAGGCTCTCAACTTCGTCGTCAAACAACTCAATGCGCACGGCCAACTCAGAATGTTCGGCAGGAAACACATCGATGGTGTCGCCGCGCACGCGAAACTTGCCACGGCTGAAGTCTTGGTCATTGCGCATGTATTGCATGCGAATGAGTTGGGAGATGACGTCGCGCTGACCGACCTTGTCACCGGTCCGCAGAACCATGATCATGCGGTGATAACTTTCAGGTTCGCCAATGCCGTAGATGGCCGATACGGTGGCCACAATGACCACGTCGCGGCGCTCCATCAAACTTTTGGTGCAAGACAATCGCATCTGCTCAATGTGCTCGTTGATGGCCGAGTCTTTTTCGATGAACAAATCGCGTTGTGGCACATAGGCCTCGGGCTGGTAGTAGTCGTAATAGCTGACGAAATACTCCACTGCGTTTTTGGGAAAGAACTCGCGAAACTCTGAGTAAAGTTGCGCCGCCAAAGTTTTGTTGGGCGCAAACACAATGGCGGGCTTGCCCATTTGC
>RFVJ01000147.1 GCA_009928125.1 Betaproteobacteria bacterium | reverse complement strand
CAACATTTGCTGTTCACCACCGCTCATTTGGGCAGCAGGTCGCTCCAACATGCTTGCCAAAGCGGGAAACAAATCCAATACGTCTTGAACCGCGACAGATCCCGTTTCCGATGCATTTGACAACTTGTGCTTTGGGACGGCGATCTCCAAATTTTGTCGCACCGTGAGTGCAGTAAAAATGCGTCGATCTTCCGGCACATAGCCCAAGCCAAGTGCTGACCTTTGGTAGGGCCTTAAATGCATCAAGTCTTGACCTTGCCATGAAATGTGGCCCTGCACTTTGGGCATCAGACCGATGATGGATTTCATCAAGGTTGACTTGCCTGCACCATTCAAGCCTTGGACCAGAACCAGGCTACCGGGCGACACCGACAAGGACACATCAAACAAGGCCTGCGCTTCTCCGTAAAAGGCATTGAGGTGCTGGATGTCAAGCATGCCCCCTCCTTTCCTTCGGCGCAAAATGTGTCCCCAAATATCGCGCTCGAACTTCAGGATGAGCCGCCATGTCTTCAGGCAATCCTTGTGCCAACAACTGACCTTCCATCAATACCAACACACGATCGGCCACACCAAAAACAGCATCCATGTTGTGTTCGGTATAGAGCACTGTCGTGCCTTGTTGGGTCAGCATGCGAATTCGGGCCATCATGTCAAGTCGCTCTTCTGGCGACAAACCCGCTGCCGGTTCGTCAAGCAGCAACAAGCCTCGGCCAGGATCTGGCAACCCAGCCATGGCCATGGCCAACTCCAACCTTTTTTTGTTGCCATAGGACAATTGCGCCGCTGAAGAATGAAGCACTTCCATGCCCAACGCTTCCAAACCTGTTGCATTTGCACAAGCTAGCGCAGCGTCATGGTCACAATCGTCCAAGACATCCAAAGCCGATACACCTTTTTTGGCCTTCAAAACCAATTGCAAGTTTTGCATGACAGTGAGCGCTTCAAAGACTTGAGCGACTTGAAAAGTTCTGCCAATGCCCAAGGCTCGGCGATCTGTCACAGGCACCTGCATCAAGTTTTGATCGCGCCACACGATTTGTCCTGCGCTGGCGATTTGCTGACCTGCCAGACATGCAAAACAAGTTGACTTACCCGCTCCGTTGGGACCAATGAGCGCAACACATTCAGCCTGCTGCAATTCAAAGCTGACACCTCGCAAGGCTTGAACCCCTGCATACTGGTGCTGTAAATGTTGAACCGTCAGAACGACGCTCATGCCTTGTCTCCAAGCCTTTGAAGCTGACGGCGACGCCAACCCCAAATGCCTTCAGGTGCAAACACCATCAACAGCATGATCAGCAAGCCCAAAAAGCCGCGCCAGTACTCAAAGTGTCGTCCCATCTCGGAACCCACACCCACCAAGAAAGCACTGCCAGACAAGGCACCCAACACATGGTGAACACCACCAAGCAACACGATCATCAGAGCGTCCACAGATTTGGCAACCGATGCCACCGATGGGAAAACAGCCCCTTTGCTGATCGCCCACAAACTGCCTGCCAAACCTGCCACGATGGCACTTAACAAAAACACGCGGTTGTTCAAAGTCCGAACTTGCAGTCCACTTGCCATGGCCCGCAAAGGTGCATCGCGACCAGCCTGCAGCGCGGCACCCATGCTAGAGCGAACCAAACGCGCTAGCCCCAAAAGGGCCAACGCACTCAAAGTGATCAAGGTCCATTGAAACACTGTGCGTGATGCGTTGGGCAACAGTTGCAAGCCAATGAGTCCGTTGTCCCCCCCAGTGAGGCTGATCCATTGGCTTGCGCCAGCCCACACCATCTGGGCAAAGGCCAAGGACAACATCGCCAAATAAACGCCTGCACTTCTTTGCAACAAGCCTGACATGGCATAAGCTGCCGCACCAGCACAGACCATGCCACCGAGGGCGGCCTGCCAAGCATTGAAACTCCAATGCACATGACTCAAGGCCGCCGCATAGGCGCCTAAACCAAAATACGCTGCGTGGCCAAAACTGACCCACCCCGACAAGGCCATCATGGCCTGCAAGCTGATGCCAAACAGCATCATGATGAACACATCTTCAAGCACATGCTGGGTGTATTCATCGACCCACGTCATTCCCACGCTCAGCACCAGCCAAGCCAATCCTGTGGCCATGAACAAAACACGATGCGATGTCCAGCCCTGGAAAGTCGTCACTTCTTCACGAGGTGCAGCGCCTGGCAGCTCGCCCATCAAGCCTTGCGGACGCCATGCCAAGACCATGGCCATGGTGAGGAAGATCAAGACCAAAGTCGCTTGTGGGAACAAATAAATACCGAATGCGTGAACACAACCGATCAGCACAGCTGCAAAAAAAGCACCTGAAATGCTACCCAGTCCGCCCATGACAACCACCACAAACGTTTCAACCACCATTTGCAAATCCATTTGCAAATTGGCAGGTTCTCGGGGCAATTGCAAAGCGCCAGCCAAGCCCGCCAAACCACAACCCAGCACCACCACACCCATCATCAGCGGTGCAGGATTGACGCCCAATGCGTCCAGCATCTCACGGTCTTGAGTGGCTGCGCGAACTTGTCGACCCCAGCGTGTTTGTGTGAGCAACAAATGCAATGCCAGCCAAACCAAGGGACCTAACAACAAAGTCACCAATTGCCACAATGGAAAAAAGTCTTCCCCCATTTGCATCGAGCCTTTGAGGCCGGGAAAACGAGGTGCGAAAACCTCAGCAGGCCCCATCCATGCCAACAACACATCATGAACCACCAGGCTCAAACCAAAGGTGGCCACCAAGGGGTAAAGCGGTGGTGAGGCTCGTAGAGGCCTGAACAGACACCATTCTGTGGCCGCTCCCAAGAGGGCAGCCAAAAATGCGCCAGCCAACATGGCCAAAACATACAGGTGCGCTTGTTCAGACCAAGACGGTGCCCATTGCGTCAACAAATGACCCGCCACCATGGCACCCAACATGTAAAAACTGCCGTGCGCGAAGTTGACAATGCGGGTGACGCCAAAGACCAAGGTCAGACCGGCCGCCATCATGAACAGCGTGCTTGCGTGGCTGAGGCCATTCAAGCATTGAATGAACCAAAAACTCATTCAACCCAATGCGTGAAGTCACGTGCATCCACACGGGTGGTCTTGAACGTGTTGACCAAGGCAGATTCATCGGCATAACCCAGCGCCATACCGCACACCATCATTTCGTTGTCGCCTGCGCCGACATGTTTGAAAATAATTTTAGAAAAATTATTCCAAGCTGCTTGCGGGCAAGTATGCAAACCGCGCGCACGTGCTGCCACCATCACGCTTTGCAGGAACATGCCATAGTCCAGCAAACTGCCACGGCCCATGACCTTGTCGATGGTAAAAATCAAACCGACAGGCGCACCAAAAAAGCGGTAGTTTTGCTGGTGCTGCAAATGCATTTTTTCTTTGTCACCTTTGCCGATGCCCAGGACACCATAAAGACCAAAGCCACATTCACGACGGCGGTCGATGAAGGGGCTTACCCATTGGGTGGGGTAGTAATCGTAAGATTCTGCGTACTCTGAAGCCAATGCAGGGTTGCTTGCCATGGCGTTGTGCACGGCGCAGACTTCGTTCACCAATTTGTCCTTGGTAGCACCCTGCACCACATACACCTTCCAGGGTTGGGTGTTGGTGCCACTGGGGGCTCTTGCCGCAACTTGGAGCAATTCTTCCAACACCGATTTCTCAACGGGCTTGTTGATAAAAGCGCGCGCAGAAAAGCGGCTCAAAATGGCGGCGTCCACGCTGTCGGCGTCTGCAATCACCGTGCTCACTTGAGCGGTTGTCAGTTCTTTCATGAAAGGGTCTCCAAGACTTTGATAAATGATTCGTTGAAGGGTTGTGGGCGTCGCGTGCCATGGTTCACATAGACATGCACAAAGTGACCACGCGCAGCGGTCATGGGCTCGTCCTTCGCAAACAAGCCCACTTCGTAGCGCACACTGGATGTGCCTCGGTGAGCCACGCGAATGCCGGCCTCAATGGTTTGAGGAAATGCCAAAGGTGCAAAGTAGTTGCACTGCGTTTCGACCACCAAACCGATGGTTTCACCCTGATGAATGTCCAACACCCCTTGTTCAATCAGGTACGCATTCACAGCTGTGTCAAACCAGCTGTAATAAACGACATTGTTCACGTGGCCATACACATCGTTGTCCATCCACCGGGTGGTGATGGTGCGAAAGACGCGATAGGCACTTCGGGGCAAAGGCGCCGGTTTGACATCGGCTTGGGTTGCGTGAGGGGCTTTGGAATTCATAAGACTCGATTTTGCCAGTGAAGCCAATGGTCCATCGCAAGTTGCCAGGTGTTCATTTGCACTTGGACGGTCTGGGTCAAATCATGGCCATAACCACCGCCCATGCAAATCAACATGGGCAGCCCCAGCGCTCGAACCCAATCAAATACCTGAAGGTCTCGTTGCTTCATCCCCGCCTCTGTCAGCTTCAATCGCCCCAATCGATCCCCCTCATGGGCATCCGCACCCGCCAAATAAATGACAAATTGAGGCTGAAACCTTTGCAAAACTTGCGCTAAAGCGTTTTCCAATGCCATTGAATAAGCCTCATCAGAGCAGCCGTCTGGCAAACCAACGTCCAAATCGCTGTTGACTTTGCGAAAGGGAAAGTTCTTTTCACCATGAAGGGACAGCGTGAAAACACTTGGATCCGTGGCAAAAATGGCGGCTGTGCCATTGCCCTGATGGACATCCAAGTCAATGACCAAGACTTGCAAGTTCTGCTTGGTCGCCCTGAATTGCTCCATTTGAAGCACTCGTGCGGTGACGGCAATGTCGTTGAAAACACAAAAGCCCCCACCTTGATTGGCGCTTGCGTGGTGAGTTCCCCCTGCCAAATTGCCTGCAATACCCTCCCGCATGGCCACTCGGCCCGCCGCAATGGAGGCTCCGGCAGACCGAACTGAGCGCTCAGCCATGGCTGGCGTCCATGGAAAACCGATTTCGCGTTGGGCTTGGGGGCTGAGACTCCCAGATTTGACGGCCCAAACGTAGTCAGGTGAATGCGCCAAAGCCAGTTCACCCTCCGTTGCGGCGGGCGCCTCCATCAACTGCACCCCCCGAAGTTCACGGGCAATCCGCTCTCGGAGCATGCTGTACTTGGCCATGGGGAAACGATGCCCCTCAGGCAACGGGAGTACAAAATGGTCTGAGTAAAAGGCCTTCATGACCCCATTGTGACGAATTTCAATTTCTAGAACGCCGACTCTAAAATGCTGCGATGCAACAAAAAACCCTTGAAATTGACTTTGAAGTCCCTAAAATTCAACCCATGCTGCACTGCAACAAGATGTCAGGCCAAGCGTCAAGCAAAGCCGGTTCGGCGCAGTCCCTTGGAACTTTTTTTAAATGAATGGAGAAATCATGATGACCACAGAACAAATCGTTGCTTCACACAAAGCCAATGTCGAAACCCTCTTCGGTTTGACACACAAAGCCTTCGAAGGCGTTGAAAAATTGGTCGAATTGAACTTGACAGCCACCAAAGCTGCCTTGAGCGAGTCTGCACAAAGCACCAAAGCTGCTTTGAGCGTGAAAGACGCCCAAGAGTTGTTGGCTTTGCA
>RFVJ01000146.1 GCA_009928125.1 Betaproteobacteria bacterium | reverse complement strand
GGCACACACCAGCACAGCTCGCACGACAAACCCATTGCAGGTGGCTGGGCCATTTTGGCGGGCGACAGCGTGCATTGCTTTGGCGATGGTGTCTTGATTGCCTCGGCCTTCATGGTCGATTTGCGCTTGGGTGTGGTGGCTGCCTTGGCTGTGCTGGCGCATGAGGTGCCGCACCACATGGGCGATTTGGTGGTGCTGAACGAAGGTTCCCGCAGCCGCCAGACAGCCATCTTGAAAGTCACCTTGGCCGGCGCCATCACGGCATTGGGTGGCGTGGCTGGCTACGTCTTGCTAGACCAATTGCATGACATCTTGCCTTACATGCTGGCCATCGCCAGCAGCAGTTTCATCTATGTGGCGCTGGCCGACCTGATTCCACAACTTCAGAAGCGCCTGAGTTCTCGTGAGACGGCCGCACAAATTGTGTGGTTGGTGTCTGGCATGGCTTTGGTGAGTGGGGCCAGCATGTTGGCGCACGCTTCAAGCCTGCACTGATTTGGAATCTCAAGACTTGGCGCAGGGCAAGCCCGGTGTGTTGCACCACTCGCTCCAGCTGCCAGGGTACAAACGGGTCAGGCCCAAGCCTGCCAATTCCATGGCCAAAATATTGGGCACTGTGCTGACGCCGCTGCCGCAGTGATGCACCACCGTTGTTGCATCGCGCCCCGCTAAAAGTGTTTCAAATTCTGCACGCAGCACTTGCGGCGATTTGAAAAATCCTTCAGCGGTGAGGTTTTCGTTGAAGGGGCGGTTCAGCGCGCCAGGGATGTGCCCCGCCACAGGATCGATGGGCTCCATTTCGCCGCGATAGCGTGCAGCACCTCGCGCATCGATGAGGGTGAGGTTGGCATGTCCGACTTGAGGTGCCAGGTCGGCGGTGCTGACCCACTCGCGCAGCGCGGGTTTCAGCGCAAAAGTGGCAGAACTGGCCGCATTGAAAGCAGCGCCAGAATCGACAGCGCCGCCTGCGGCTTGCCAAGCTTGCAAACCGCCATCCAGCACAGCCACCGCATCGTGGCCAAGCCATTTCAGCATCCACCACAAACGGCCGCAATAGTTGGCGCCGTTGCGGTCGTAGACCACCGCTTGCATGGCGTTGGTGAATCCTAAACTGCCCAGCCATGCGGTTCAAACATCACGTCGGCCATTTCAGGTTTCATCAAATCGCAACTGCAATCGAACACCATGAAGGCTTGTCCTGAAGCTTGCAGGTCTTTGAGTTGTTGAACAGAAATGAGGGTGGTGTACATCGAATGCATCCTTTCAAGATCAATGGTCTTCAACGGGCAAGTTCATGGCAATGCGTGATCGCAAGACTGTGGCCGCAATGGCGCTCATCACGATGACCATGATGCCAGCCCAACCGATGAGCGGAATTTGATCGCCAAACAAGAGCATGCCAAACAATGCTGAAAAGACGATGCCCGAATATTGCAGATTGGCCACCACCATGGTGGCGCCATCGTTGTAGGCGCGTGTCATGCACCATTGACCCAAAGCCGCCAGTATGCCCATGGGCAGCAACAACCACGCGTGTGGCCACACCCACTCGCTGGTGCCAGTGAACAGCATGCACACGGCGCCAGAGACGGCGGCACCCAAGGAAAAGTAAAACACAGTGCGCTCGACGGGTTCACCTTCGCGGCCCAAAGCGGCAACTTGCAAATAAGCCATGGCAGCAATGACCCCCGAGGACACGCCAATCAAACCTGCCAGCCACTGATTTTGTTCAAAGGTGGGGCGCAAAATCATCACCACGCCGACGAATCCCACCAACACGGTCAAGGCCACTGGCATTTGTTGCTTGGCATTTTGCAAGGACCCTGCCCACATCGTGCTGCCTACCAAAAACGCAGCGACCCAGACACCACTCATGTAATTGAGTGTCATGGCGGTGGCCAACTGCCATGATCAAGGTGCCAATGGCGCCGCGGTAGCAAACCAATTCAAAGGTGTTGAAATGCGTGGCTGCAAATTTCACGCAAACACTCATGGTTGAGAAAAACAGCGAAGCCAGAACCATCCAGAGTGCTTGCATGCGCTTCAGTCGGTGAGGGCATTGCCCATTTTCCGTCGGTACCACTCGTGGAAATGTTGCATGCCATCTTCCATGGGGCTTTGATAAGGTCCCACTTCGTTGTCGCCTCGTTTCAACAAGGCTTTGCGACCGGCGTCCATGCGTTCGCCAATTTCATCGTCCTCAATGCATGTTTCCATGTAAGCGGCTTGCTGTGCTTCTACAAACTCACGCTCGAAGGCAACGATTTCTTCCGGATAGTAAAACTCCACCATGTTCATCGTTTTCTCGGGGCTGATGGGGTGAAGGGTGGACACCGTCAAAACATGGGGATACCACTCCACCATGATGTGGGGGTAGTAGGTGAGCCAGATGGCGCCAAACTCGGGCACGGCACCTTGACGGTATTGCATGAGTTGCTCTTGCCAGCGTTTGTAGACGGGGCTCCCCGCTTTGCCCAAACGGTTGGCAATGCCAACGGTTTGCACCGAAAACTCTTTTTGGAACTGCCAACTCAAATCGTCGCAGGTGACGAAATTGCCCAAGCCCGGGTGGAACGGCTCAACGTGGTAGTCCTCCAGGTACACCTCGATGAAGGTTTTCCAGTTGTAGTTGCACGCGTGCATCTCAACGTGATCGAGCTTGAAACCTGTGAAGTCCAGGGCAGCGCGTGGGCCCATGCCGGCCAAATCGGCAGCCACATCACGGCCATTGCTTTCAAAGAGCAAGCCGTTCCATTCTTGGAGCGGGTAGTTTTGAAGGTTCAGACAGGGGTCTTGTGCAAAGTGGGGCGCACCCAGCAAGTCGCCAGAGGGTGCATAGGTCCAGCGGTGAAGTGGGCAAACAATGTTGCCGCCTGCGCTGCCTTTTTGTTGGGTCTGAAGAGATCCACGACCTTGCAGCATGACCGCTTGGCGGTGCCTGCAAATGTTGGAGATCAATTCAACGCCGCGCTCGGACCGAACCAAGGCACGGCCACCGGCCTCTTGGGGCAGGGCATGGTAGTCCCCGATTTCGGGGACAGACAATTGATGGCCCACGTACTTGGGGCCTTGCTGAAAAATGGTTTTCAGCTCGCGCTGAAACAGCGCGTCATCAAAGTAGCTTGAAACTGGTAGTTGGCTTGCGGCCTGCTGCAGTTGAAGACTTAAATCAGACATGGGTGACCTGACCTAGAGACTCCCCCTATGAAGGGGCAGGGACAATGCGGGGCTTTGAGGGCTGACCGCGAAAAAAACGGACCGAAGCCCGCGATGAAGGGGAATTGTACCCTCAGGTCAGCAATTTCCTGCTGAAGTCGACCTAAAATGCCCCTCTTTAGATCTAATTCAGCCATGCCCAAAGCCACTCCCACCCCAGCCAAAGCGCAGGCCGACCAGGCCGTTCCTGAAAGCTACGAAGAGGCGGTTCAAGAATTGGAGCAGTTGCTGGCCAAACTCGAATCCGGTCAATTGCCTTTGGACCAATTGCTGACGCATTACCAAAGAGGCGCTACATTGCTGGCCCATTGCCGAGAGCGCCTGGCCGCCATCGAAACCCAAATCAGTGTTTTAGACGAGGGCAGTTTGAAACCTTGGGATGGCGTATGAGCGACGCTTTGACGGGTCAATTCAATTTCAAAGCCTGGTCAGAAGCCCGACTGGCGCAAGTGGAGCAGCAACTCAAGCATGGCATGGATGGCCACGCCCCCGCTGGTTTGGGTGAGGCCATGCGCTATGCGGTTTTGGACGGTGGCAAACGTTTGCGCCCCCTGCTGGTCATGGCTGCGGCAGAAGCCATTGGGGTGGATTTAGAAGCCGCCAATGTGTCTGATCAACCCGCGGCCATTGCCGCATTGCGCGCTGCTTGCGCCATTGAATTGATCCATGCCTATTCCTTGGTTCACGATGACATGCCCTGCATGGACAACGATGTCTTGCGGCGCGGCAAGCCCACGGTCCATGTGAAGTACGGTGAGGCGCAGGCCTTGTTGGTCGGTGATGGTTTGCAAGCTTTGGCTTTTGAATTCCTCACGCCATTGGATGGCAGCACTGAGTTGTCAGTGCAAGCTTTGCAAGTGGGCTTGTTGGCCCGTGCCGCGGGCTACCAAGGCATGGCGGGAGGCCAAGCGATTGACTTGGCCAGCGTCGGACTGCCTTTGACCGAAGCCCAATTGCGTCAAATGCACCGGCTCAAAACCGGCGCACTGCTGCTGTGCAGCGTGCAGTTGGGTGCTGTTTGTGCGGGCAAGCCTAGCACGATGGTGATGGATGCCTTGTCTCAATATGCCCAATCCTTGGGTTTGGCC
Organism: Betaproteobacteria bacterium; assembly: GCA_009928125.1. Classification (GTDB taxonomy): domain Bacteria; phylum Pseudomonadota; class Gammaproteobacteria; order Burkholderiales; family Burkholderiaceae_C; genus Limnohabitans_A. The sequence goes on along the minus strand of RFVJ01000146.1, from coordinate 1,365 downwards.
TTTCAGGTGGTTGACGACATTTTGGATGTGACCTCCGACTCGGCGACTCTGGGCAAAACCGCTGGCAAAGATGCCGCGGCCGACAAACCCACCTACGTGTCCTTGTTGGGGCTTGCGAAGGCGCAAGAACTGGCCGCACAACTTCATGCTGAATCGCTGGCGGCTTTGACTGCCAGCGGTTTGAACGCCACAGCCACCGCCGCTTTGCGCGCCTTGGCCAATCAAGTGGTGGAACGGAAAAATTAACATGCTTGAATCGATTCATTCACCTGAAGACCTGCGGAAACTGCAGCGCAGTGATTTACCGCGCTTGGCCGCCGACGTTCGCCAATGTGTTTTGGACAATGTGTCCCAAACCGGTGGGCACTTAAGTTCCAATTTAGGAACGGTGGAGCTGACGGTGGCTTTGCACTATGTCTTCAACACACCCGAAGACCGCATCGTGTGGGATGTGGGACATCAAACCTATCCCCACAAAATTTTGACTGGCCGGCGAGAGCGCATGCCGACTTTGCGACAACTGGGTGGTTTGTCAGGCTTTCCACGGCGTGACGAAAGCGAGTACGACACCTTTGGAACGGCACACTCTTCGACGAGCATTTCTGCAGCCTTGGGCATGGCCATCGCAGCACGCCAGAAGGGCGAGTCACGGCATGCGGTTGCGGTCATTGGCGATGGCGCCATGACCGCAGGCATGGCCTTTGAAGCCATGAACAATGCGGGCATTGAAGATTGCAAATTGTTGGTGATCTTGAACGACAACGACATGTCCATCAGCCCACCGGTGGGTGCGCTGAATCGCTATTTGGCGCAACTGATGAGTGGCCGTTTTTATTCAACGGCCAAGAACATGGGCAAGAACGTTTTAAAGAGTGCACCGCCCTTGTTTGAATTGGCCAAACGCTTTGAACAGCATGCCAAAGGCATGGTGGTGCCAGCCACCATGTTTGAGCAATTTGGTTTCAACTACATTGGCCCCATCGATGGCCATGATTTGGACTCACTGATCCCTACACTGGAAAATATCAAACAGTTGAAGGGTCCTCAGTTTCTGCACGTGATCACCAAAAAAGGGCAGGGCTACAAGCTGGCTGAAGACGATCCAGTGAACTACCACGGCCCAGGCAAGTTCGACCCCAAGGTGGGCTTGGTGCCTGCAGCGACCACGCCCAAACCTGCCTTCATGCATATTTTTGGTCAATGGTTGTGCGACATGGCGGCTGCCGATCAGCGCCTGGTGGGCATCACGCCTGCCATGCGTGAAGGTTCTGGCATGGTGGAGTTTCACAAGCGCTTTCCCGACCGCTATTACGATGTGGGCATTGCTGAGCAGCACGCTGTGACGTTTGCCGCCGGCTTGGCCTG
>RFVJ01000145.1 GCA_009928125.1 Betaproteobacteria bacterium | reverse complement strand
TGCGCAAAAGCCGTTGTCGCCCGATCACAATGAAATGCTGTTCATCGTGCAACACCAAACCAGCGAGCTGTGGATGAAATTGATGCTGCATGAACTTCAAGCAGCCATTCGTCACATTCAACAAGACGATCTGCCCGATGCTTTCAAAATGTTGGCTCGCGTGTCGCAAATCATGGCGCAACTGGTGCATGCCTGGGATGTGTTGGCCACCATGACGCCACCAGAGTACAGCGCCATTCGCCCTTACTTGGCGCAATCCAGCGGCTTCCAAAGTTGGCAAAAGCCTACACCGCGCCTTCGCTCTACGACGTGTGTTTGAAACTCCTGGAAAAACGTGGCTTGGCGGTACCGGCTTCCCATTTAGAAAGGGACTGGCGCCAGCCTTATGCCGCCAACGCCCAAGTCGAAAACGCTTGGCTGTTTGTTTATAGAAATCACAAGCAACACTGGGACCTTTACCAGTTGGGTGAAGAACTGGCCGATTTGGAAGACGCCTTCAGGCTTTGGCGCTTCAGGCATTTGACCACGGTGGAACGCGTGATCGGCTTCAAACGGGGTACCGGCGGCACGGGTGGCGTGAGCTACCTACGCAAGATGTTGGACGTGGTGCTCTTCCCCGAAATTTGGTCGCTCAGAACCAGCCTTTAAAGCCTGAAAATTTAGCTTTTCATGATGTAATTCGGGAACTTTTTTCCTGTTCGGAGTTCCCATGCTGCGTTCCCCTCGTTTGGGTCGATTTCCCTTTGTTTTGACTTTGATGACAAGCCTGTGCGTTGCCGGCACTTTGGTGGCCTGCAAAAAACCTGATGCCAATGCGGATAAAGCTGCCGAAAGCGTGGCGCTGAGTTTGGGGACTGAAGACATTTTGCAATTGGGCACCGCGGACCATGGCACAGGTCCTGTCATCTCTGGCTCACTGCAACCTGAATTGCGCGCCGATTTGAGAGCAGAAGTCAGCGCGACCGTGGTCAAGGTTCACAAAGAAAATGGTGAGCCTGTTCGCAAGGGCGATTTGCTGGTTACTTTGGACAGCAGCGTTTTGCGTGACAACCTCAGCTCTGCCGAAGAATCTTTGCGTGCTGCCGCCCAATCTTTGGACGGCGCTGAACGCCAATTCCAACGCATGAAATCCCTGCAGGCCCAAGGCATGGTGTCCATGCAAGGCTTGGAAGAGTCAGAGATCAAGCGCAACGCCGCGCAAAGCGAGCACGTGGCCAGCAAAGCACGTGTGGCGGCTGCCAAACAACAAATTGAGCGCACCGAAGTTCGCGCACCTTTTACAGGCGTCGTGAGCGCACGTAAAGCATCGGCAGGCGACACAGCGCAAATTGGCAAAGAACTGATTCAAGTGATAGACCCCAGTAGCATGCGTTTTGAAGGCCAAGTGTCAGCCGATCAAATGGGTGTACTCAAAGTGGGTCAACGTGTGAATTTCCGCATCAACGGCGTGGCCCAAAATGGCGATCAATTGGCCAGCCGCGGCATCGTCAAACGCATTGATGGCGCTGCCAACCCCATCACACGACAAGTGTCGGTGATTGTGGAAATCAACAGCAAAGACCGCCCACCCGTGGTGGGTCTGTATGCAGAAGGTGTGGTGGAAACACTCACCAAACCCGCCGTGATGATTTCAGAAAGCAGTTTGCGCCGCGAAGGCGACAAAGTGTTTGCATGGACCTTGGATGGCAACAAAATTGTGAAGCGCGCCATTCAATTGGGCGATCGAGACACGCGCTTGGGCGAATGGGTGGTGACTTCGGGCTTGGCTGCTGGCGACAAAGTCTTGCGCAACAACGGCAGCTCCTTGAGAGACGGCCAAGTTTTCACATTGCGCACCGACACAGCTGTCAAAGTGGGTCCATAAACCATGTTTTTGTCCAACTTCAGCGTTAAGAAGCCGGTCGTCACGATCGTCATTTTGCTCATGCTCATGGCCGTTGGGCTCTTGGCATTGAAAAAACTCAAAGTCAATCAAATCCCAGATGTTGACATGCCCTTGCTGGTGATCGACATCAACTACCCCGGCGCATCACCCGACACGGTAGAACGAGAAGTTCTGAACCGCGTGGAAAAAGCCTTGCAATCGGTCAATGGCATCAAAGACCTGCGCGGTACAGCCAATGAAGGCAATGCCAACATGCAGGTGTTCTTTGAATTCAAAAAGAACATGGTGGAAGCCACGGATGAAGTGCGCAACGCCATTGGCAAAGTGAGGTACAAATTACCAACCGAAATTCGCGAACCGGTTATCTTGCGCATCGATCCTGCTGCGCAGCCCATCATGCAACTGGCATTGTCCACTTCAAGCCAAAGCCACGCTGAAATTTCTCGCATTGCAGAAGATCAAATTGCTGACAAATTTCGTGGCATTCCGGGCGTTGCACAGGTCACAGTGAATGGCGCACTTAAACGCGAATTAAGTGTTTTGCTGCATGCTCAAAAACTGCGTGAGGTCAATTTGTCAGTGACCGAAGTGGTCAATGCCCTTCGCTCACAAAATGCCGCTGCACCTGTCGGCAAAATTCGCGGTGCAATGGAAGATCAAAGCATTCGCTTGCTGGGACGCATTGAAACACCTGCTGAGTTCAATCAAATTGTGATCAAACGCAGCGGCAACGAGCTCATTCGATTGGGTCAAGTGGCCACCGTCAGTGATGGTTTTGCAGAACTGACCACCTTGAGCATGCGAAGTGGCAAGCCCAATGTGGGCATGGCCATCACGCGTTCACGCGATGCATCCACCGTCAGCGTTGCCAATGAGATTCGAAAATTGGTGGCAGAAGTCAACAAGACACTGCCAGAAGGCACAAAACTTGAAATCACCCAAGACGGTGGTGTCGAAGCACAAAACAGCCTGAACAACGTGGTGGACGCTTTGATATTTGGTGCAGGCCTGACCATTTTCGTGGTGTATGTGTTTTTGAACTCATGGCGCTCGACACTGATCACCGCGCTGTCTTTGCCCACTTCCGTCATCACTGCCTTCATTGCGGTGTGGCTCTGCGGGTTCACGCTCAACTTCATGAGTTTGTTGGGCTTGTCTTTGGCCATCGGGGTCTTGATTGACGATGCCATTGTGGTGCGAGAAAACATTGTGCGGCACATGGAACGCGGCTCAGATCGGCGCACTGCCGCCTTGAACGGCACCGCTGAAATTGGCATGGCGGTGGCAGGCACCACCTTCTCCATCGTGGCGGTGTTCATTCCGGTGGGCTTCATGCCAGGCGTATCAGGTGAGTGGTTCAGGCCCTTTGGCTTGACGGTTGTGGCATCGGTATTGGTCAGCTTGTTGATCTCGTTCACGCTCGACCCCATGCTGTCTGCCTATTGGGGCGACCCACCTGGTGAACACCTCAAGCCTAAAAAAGGCATCAGTTTGAGGCTGAAACAATTCAACGAATGGTTCGACCATCAGGCAGATCGTTATGGCCATGTCATTGCTTGGGCATTGCATCACCGTCGCTGGATGATTGCGTTTGCCGTCATCAGTTTCTTTGGTGCCATTTTTTTGCAAGCGCAGTTTGGCGGCTCAAGTTTCTTGCCCAAGACCGATGGCAAAACATTGGCCATTGATGTGCGCTCGCCTGCCAGCAGCAATTTGGAATATTCCCGCATCAAGCTCGAAGCCGCCGCCATCATGGCGCGCAGCATGCCTGAGACCAAGGCCACCAACAGCTATGTGAACCCCACCGGGGGTCGCATTTATGTCGACATTGGCAAGAGCACAGAGCGCAAACGTACTGCTCAAGAAATTGCCATCGAGTTGCGCAAGCGTACGTCCCAATTGGTGGGCGCAGAATACACCGTGCTCGATGACCTTTCGAACGGCGCAGCCAAACCTGTGCAAATTCGTTTCAGTGGCACTGATTCGCGAAAGCTGCTGGCCATTACCAGCGAATTCATGGAGAAGTTACGTCAAGTGCCAGGTGCTGTGGATGTGGGTTTGTCGCAGCAAGATCCACAAAACGAATTGCAAATTGAATTGGACCGTGGTTTGGCCAACTCATTGGGTATTTCTGTCACAGATGCAACGATGGCAAACGCACCATCGGTGTGTCAGCCAATGCCCAAGGTCGTTCATCGGGAGAGGTCACAGCGGATGCATTGAAGATTGCAAAAAGCATCAACTTTCCAGAAGGCTACGGCATTGAGCTGGATGGCGCATCCAAAGACCAGAAAGAAGTCTTCGCAGAAATGGGCATTGCCCTGATCTCTGGCATCGGGCTGATGTACTTCATCTTGGTCATGCAGTTCAGCTCCTTCACTGCACCCTTGGCGGTGATGTTCTCGCTGCCACTGTCGCTGATTGGTGTGGTCTTGGCTTTGTTGATCACTGGCGGCACACTCAATCTGATGAGCCTGATTGGTGTGATCATGCTGATGGGCTTGGTGGCCAAAAACGCCATTTTGTTGCTCGATGCTGCACGCACCTTAGAGGCTGAAGGCGTCGACCGTGAAGAAGCACTCATGACTGCTGGTCGCAAACGTTTGCGTCCCATCATCATGACCACCTTTGCTTTGATTGCGGGCATGTTGCCTGTGGCCATTGGCATTGGCGAAGGCAGTGAGTTTTACCGTCCCATGGCGACGGCCATCATTGGCGGCACCATCACGTCCACCATTCTGACCTTGCTCATCATCCCCAGCTTCTACGACAGCATTGAGCTGACGCGTGAGGCGTGGGGTCGTCGGTTTCTAGCGCTGGGCAAACGCTTCAAGTTCTAAGGCGATCACTGACCCCGAAAAACCGGTTGACGCCTTTCAGCAAACGCAGCGCGTCCTTCCGCAAAGTCTTCACTGAGGCTGGTGCGATCGACTCGCTCGCGCAGTGTGGCCTCTTGGGCGACGCCGGTAGCGATTTCGTTGATGGACTTTTTGGTTTCTTCGGCGGCCAATGGCGCCAGAGAAATGATGTCTTGTGTGAGTTCGTTCAAGGTCGCTTGCCATTCTGTGGCTTGAACAAAATCTTCAAACAAACCCAACTTTTCAAGTTGCTGCCAGGTAAAAGGACGCGCAGTGAGGAAGGCACGCTGGGTGGCTGCTAGACCCATGCGCTGAATGTAGCGCGCCAAACCACTCGGGTAGTAATGCAAGCCAAAACCGCCAATGTCGTAGCCTGCACAAAATACAGGTTTAGGCTGACCTTGCGTATTGGCCGTCAACACCAGCAAACGTACGGCAGGGTCGTCATTGACTTGTTGAAAATGGGCCAACAAAGTTTGCAAGTCTTCATTTTCAAGACGATTGCGTTGCGCAGGCCTGTTCAGCGTGATGGTGGCAATCCCGCTTTCAATGTGAAGAGCAGGTGGGCTGGGTGGCGTGGCTAAATGCGACATATGCAAATGATTTGTTTCGTGCAAATTCTAGATGCCTTTAAGCTCTGGGCGATAATCGAGCCTTGCATCACCGTCCTCTTTGGGCGCTTGCCCCTCTAGGATCTTCCGATGAAAAAAAACTTCCCCCTGCAAATTGAAGGCAAAAATCCCGACCGCGTGTTGGAAGCTGTGAAGCACGAGATTCGCAAGTACTTCAAACGCGAGCGCAACCGTGCATTGCCCAAGGGCGTTGACTTCTGGGACTTTGACTGCAAAGTGGGGCTCACAGCCGAAACGGCCGAAGCGGTCAAAGTGAGCGCCGTGATTGAAAGCTTGGACGCATTGGCCAAAGAAGGTGCTGCATCGGTTTATGTCG
>RFVJ01000144.1 GCA_009928125.1 Betaproteobacteria bacterium | reverse complement strand
CTTTTTGCATTCAGTACCGAAAATTGGCGTCGCCCGCAAGATGAAATTTCAGTATTGATGGGCTTGTTTGCCACCTATTTGCAAAAAGAAGTGGATGAAATGGAGGCGAATGGCGTGCGCTTGAAGGTCGTCGGCGACAAATCTAAATTCAGCCTTGAACTTCAAGATTTGATTCAACGTGCAGAAACGCAAACTCAGCACAATGACAAGCTCACTTTAAGGGTCGCAGCCAATTACGGGGGTCGCTGGGACATGGTGCAGGCGGCAAAGGCTTGGCAACTTCATCACCCAGATTTGAACTTTGCATCGCTGACCGAAGAGGGGCTCGCGGCTCATTTGAGTACTGCGGATGCACCTGAAATGGACTTGCTCATCCGAACTGGTGGAGAGTCTCGCATCAGCAACTTCATGCTTTGGCAGGCCGCTTACGCAGAGATGTTTTTCATTGATGTTTTGTGGCCAGATTTCTCGGTGAAGCAATTCAACGAAGCCTTGGCGTGGTTCTCCCAACGTGATCGCAGATTTGGGTCTGCCGCACCTTTTTAACCAGGCTTGGCGCTGACCGCAGTGGCGGCTGTTTGCCGCAATTTGTCTTTTTTACTGGGGCGTTTGCCTTTGACGCCACCGTTGCCAGGGCCTTGTTCTGGAACTGCCTGTGTTGCCTCGAATCCCTGAATGGTTTCCAGCTCGATTTTCACATGGTGTCTTTTTTCTATCAAATTCCAATGCTGAAGGGTTGCGGGACAAACAAAGCTGATGGCCAAACCTGCTTCACCCGCACGGCCCGTGCGGCCGATTCGATGTGTGTAGTCGACGGCCGACCTCGGCAGGTCATAGTTCACCACGGTGGGTAATTTTTCAATGTCCAGACCGCGTGCAGCCAGATCAGTTGCCAAGACGACGCTCACGCGATGCGCTTTGAAGTCGGCCAGCACTTGTTGACGTTTACCTTGGCTCAGTTGACCATGAAAGGGCTCTGCAGCTATGCCAGCGGCGCGCAACTTGGCGGCCACGGTGTCGCTGCTGTGTTGGGTGGCCACAAAAACCAACAGCTGTTTCAGAGGAACTGTTTTGATCAAGTGCTTCAACAATTGAGTACGTTGAGGGGTGTCGGTGTAAATGGCGCGTTGTTCAATGACGGCGGGTTGGGGTGTTTCGCCTTCAATGTGAATTTCAAGGGGGTGATGCAACAAACTTTGTGCCAAGGACTCGATGCGGCTGGGGCGCGTTGCCGACAAAAATAAATTCTGTCGTTTGCGTGGCAACTTCGCCAAAATGAGGCTTAACTCATCTTGAAAGCCCAGTTCCAATAACTTGTCAGCTTCATCCAAAACCAGAGTTTGAACGTGTGAAATTTTCAAAGCATTGTGATCCAGCAGGTCGAGCAGTCGGCCTGGCGTGGCAATCAAAATGTCAGTGCCACCTCGCAGACCCATCATTTGTGGGTTGATGGACACACCTCCAAAAACCACTGTGATTTTGCAAACTTTGCCCAAATGGGCCGACAAACTCATGAAAGTTTGTCCGACTTGAATGGCCAATTCTCGGGTGGGAACCAAAACCAAGGACTGAATTGTTCTTTGGCTGTTCCCCTCTTGGAGGCTTAGCGAAAGGCCAGATCGGATCAGCTTCTCTAACTGTGGCAAGGCATAGGCCACTGTTTTGCCAGAACCCGTGGGTGCAGTGACCCAAATGTCATGGCCTGCCATGGCAGCTGGAATCAATTCCTGTTGAACTTGGGTTGGCGCTGGATAGGCTTTGGGTTTCAGTGCGCGAAGCAGGTCGGGCGACAGGCCCAGTTCTTTAAATGGCATAGGACCCAAGCATAAGTGCATATGGCTTGATATACCAGCAAGGCGTGGCAAAATCATGCCCCATGAATACACGCAAAGGCATTATTTTGGCGGGTGGGTCGGGTACCCGTCTTTATCCTGTGACACAAGCGGTCTCCAAGCAATTGATGCCGGTGTACGACAAGCCCATGGTTTATTACCCCTTAACAACCTTGATGTTGGCCGGCATCAAGGATGTGTTGTTGATCAGTACACCTCAAGATACGCCCCGATTTTCAGAATTGTTGGGCGATGGCAGTCAATGGGGAATGAACATTCAGTATGCGGTTCAGCCCAGTCCTGATGGTCTGGCGCAAGCTTTCATCATTGGGCGTGAATTTGTAGGTACCTCTCCCAGTGCTTTGGTCTTGGGAGACAATATTTTTTATGGTCACGACTTGGTCAAACTGATGCAGCGCGCTGATGCTCAAAGCAGCGGTGCCAGTGTATTTGCCTACCATGTCCACGATCCAGAGCGCTATGGTGTGGTGGCGTTTGACAGCCATCAGAAGGCCTTGAGCATTGAAGAGAAACCTTTGAAACCCAAGAGCAACTTCGCAGTGACTGGCTTGTATTTTTACGATTCACAAGTCTGCGACATCTGGATATGCCTGGTTGGACACAGGTACGCATGACAGTTTGCTAGAAGCCGCCGGCTTCATTGCAACACTTCAAAAGCGTCAAGGGTTGATGGTTGCTTGTCCTGAAGAAATTGCATTTGCCCAACAATGGATTGATGCCTCTCAACTTCAGAAATTGGCGGCGCCTTTGGCAAAAAACAGTTACGGTCAGTACCTGTTGAATTTGTTAAAGGCGAATTGATGCCCTATACCGTCACGCCAACGAATTTGCAGGAAGTTTTGATATTGCAACCGCAAGTCTTTGGGGACGCGCGGGGCTTCTTCTTTGAAAGTTTCAATGCACGTGATTTTGAAAAAGTCACAGGTCTGAATGTTCAGTTTGTTCAAGACAATCACAGCCGATCGGCCCGAGGTGTGTTGCGTGGGTTGCATTATCAAATTGAACATGCGCAAGGCAAACTTGTGCGCGTCACCCAAGGTGAAGTTTTTGATGTTGCGGTTGACATGCGCAAGTCTTCCGCGACTTTTGGGCAATGGACCAGCTGTCATTTAAGTGCTGCGAACGCCAAGCAAATGTGGGTGCCGCCCGGATTCGCACACGGCTTCTTGGTGCTCAGTGAGTCGGCCGAGTTTTTGTACAAAACCACGGATTACTGGTATCCAGAGCATGAGCGTAGCCTGTTGTGGAGTGACCCCGCGCTTGGCATTGAATGGCCTTTGCCAGAGGGACTTCAAACGCCTTTGTTGGCCACGAAAGATGCGGCAGCAGTGCCGCTGTCGCAAGCGCAAACCTACTGAAGCCAGCCCATGACTTCAGTGCCTCGTTATTTGAGAGGCGGAAGCGCGTAGGCCTTGATGGCGCTGAGTTGACCCAGCGTTAATCGGTTGCCATGTTGGCTGACCACCGCGGCGGCAGCATGATTACCGAGCGCGGCAGCTTGATGGGGGGCATAACCTCTCGTGAGGGCATAAAGGAATGCACCAGCAAACATGTCACCAGCGCCGTTGGTGTCAATGGCTTTGACTTTTTCAGCAGGTACAAGCCACGACTGATCGGCCGTCAATACTTCAGAACCCTCAGGGCCGCGCGTGAGACAAACTGTTTTGGCCAATTTTTTCAATGCGCTTCGAACCGCCTCTAGGTCTTCGGTGCCGCACCAGACCTGCGCTTCTTCTTGGTTGCAGAACAAGTAATCAACACCGTCACCCAACATCGCGTCTAAACCAGCTTTGCAAAACTGAATCATGCTGACATCGCTGAGGGTGAGCGCCAAAGCCACGCCGGCTTCACGCGCCAACTGTCGCCCTTCCAAGGCAGCCTTCAAGCCAGTAGGTGATGCAGCCAAATAGCCTTCCATGTAATAAATCTTGGATTTGGCAATGTCTTGTGCATGCAAGGCGCTAGGGTCTAATTCTGCTGAAACGCCTAGAAATGTGCACATGCTCCTTTCAGCATCGGGTGTCACCAAGACCATGCAACTTCCGGTTTGTCCCTCGGATGCACGTGTGTGTGTGAGGTTGGTGTCAACGCCTTGAGCTTGAAGGTCTTTGACGTAAAAGTCGCCCAGTTGGTCGTGAGCAACTTTGCAGGAATAGAAAGCTTTGCCGCCCAATTGTGCCAAGGCGACCACCGTGTTGCCTGCAGAACCGCCGCCGGTTTGCCTTGGCTGAAGGTGGTTGACGTGGTTCAACAGTTCTGCGCGACGAGGGGTGTCAATCAGTGTCATGTGACGCTTGCTGATGCCCATTTTTTGAAGCAGAGCGTCTGAAACCTCGTATTCGGAGTCGACCAAGGCGTTGCCAATGGCGTAGAGATCGTAATGGGACATTTGAAAACTTAGATCTAAATCAAGAAATGAATGAGTTTAATGCCTTTGGTGTCATGCGCATCGTTAAAATAGCACCTTGGGTTCGCAGACCCACTATGTGCGGACAGGCTGATGTGCTTGTCCTTTTATGACTTATTTTATGGACCCAGCCTGCGATGAAACGCGATTACTTTTCTCACGCTTCGAAGGAAGCCCATCGAAAAAACCAAGAAAACGCTGCACAACGGTGCATTGCCCTCGTTGATGCGCGCTATCTGGCATGGCTGGCACAGCATGCCCAAACAAAATCCAAGCACGAAAGCGTCAACAGGCAAGGGTTGTCTCAATTTTTGGGTGATGCATTGTCACAAGCAGGCATGGACCTGGAAGTCCAAAGAATTTACTGGTACTCTGAAGACCCAGAAACATTGGATGTTGATGGCCAGATTGTTCGCAGAGTTTTGTCGCATGACGAGGATGGCGGCGTCTCACTGCTGAAAAGCATTGGTCAAGATTTAAGTCGTCTGGCAGAGCACAGCGCATGCGGACATGTGCTGTTGGCGTCAGACGACGAGCGCTTGTTGACTGTGATTGACAACGCACAGTTGACAGGAATGTCTGTCCACATTCTGGCAGATGACGCGGCGCGCAACATGCCTAAATTGCACCAAACTGACCCAGGTTGGGGACGCTTGCTGTCTCAAGCTGACCGCCGCGTTGTGGTGCAACCCAAAGCACTTGCAGAAATTCTCCAGGGCGTGACAGCCCGGGAAGTCAATGCAACGCCTGAAGATCCAGAAATCATTCGCCAAACCATGACCGAGGTGATTCAGGCTTGGTGGGCAGAAGAACCAGAAGACAAACGGGAAGAGCTGCGCGACGAACTGCACATCAATCGAGGAATTCCGCAAGAGGTTGACCGCCAATTGCTGCTCCGCATGCGCCACCGTTTGACGCGTGCCCTGTCCTTGCCTGAGAAAAAAATGTTGCGTGAAATTTTCAGAGCCGTTGCTTTTGAAACCCTTTCGGCAGATTCATTGCAAATGCCCGGTACGCAACCAGCCGTTCCATCGATGGAAGAGCCTCATTGACGGGGCAGAAAAGGAGTCGGTCATGTGGTACAGCGTCTTAGGCATTGCATTGCTCATCTGTGGATGGTTGCCCGCGACCTTGAACGCCGCAGAAGAGCACCCCCACATTGCAGCCGAATTGTTGCCAATGTCATTGCAAACCAGTTGGAACGCCAACAAGCCAAATTTAGGAAAGTTTGGACAATGTGCAGCTGCTTTTGACAGTCGAACGGATGACAGCAAAATGGCATTTGCATGTTCTATTTATGTCAAATTGTCTGCGGTGGCCCAGCGCAAAGCCATTCAACATTGTGACGAACAGCGGGAAGCCCGTCACATCAAGGCGCCATGCCAATTGATTGGCAACTGAGTCATCTGACTCAAAATCTGCAGCGCATGCGCTGCA
>RFVJ01000143.1 GCA_009928125.1 Betaproteobacteria bacterium | reverse complement strand
TCATGTGCTGTTATCCCTCATTTGGTTCATGCTGCTGATTGCAGCTGGACAAACGAGCATGAATGCATGGCGTCACCCTGCAACGGGTACTTGGATGAACAGAGTGACCGGTGTTATTTTGATTGGGTTTGGCTTGAAGTTAGGGGCTTCAGACATTTCATTTGAATGATCCCAATCGATCAATGATTTCCTCGGTTTCTTGTAGCATCAGCTTAGGTTGAGGTGTACTGGCCAAAGAAGTTCAAGTACAAAGTCTTAGCCTTGTTTGCCAATTGACCAATGACCTAGCACCCCTAAAATAGCAGGGCAGCCGTTGCGAATCAATGCAAAAAATTGGAAAGAAAGCTTCATGATTGGATACACATGTGTCGGTACCAACGATCTCGACAAAGCAGTTCAGTTTTACGGTGAACTCTTCAGTTTGCTCAACGCCAAACCATTTTTCAAAAGCGATCGAGGCGTTGGATGGGGTGTATCGCCCGACAAGCCCATGTTCAGCGTCATGAAACCCTTTGATGGTCAAGTCGCAACAATTGGCAACGGTTCGATGGTGGCGATTGCGGCCACCAATCCAGAGCAAGTTCAATCACTCCATGCAAAAGCGTTGGCGCTGGGTGCGCAAGATGAAGGAGCGCCGGGTGCCCGTGGCGGAAAGTTTTATGGCGCTTATTTTAGAGATTTAGATGGCAACAAGTTGGCGGTCTTTTGCATGACGGCCTGATCGTTATCAAGAATTGAAAGGAACCAGATGAGCGAACAAACCAAAGCTTCAGGGCCAGCTTCTTATTTTCCATCGATAGAAAAGAAATACGGGCAGCCCATAGACCATTGGATCAAGCTTGTGAAGCAGCAAAAGGGCTTGAAACACATGGAACTTGTGAATGGGTTAAAAAGTGAACACGGCTTAGGTCATGGGCACGCCAATGCCATCGTTGCTTTTTGCTTTGCGAATAAAGCGTAATACCTTGTAACTACTTCACCTGGCCAACATGTCAGCCGTAGAAGCGGTGACGAGTCTTTCTTGTTGTAATTGTGCATTCTTAGGGTAATTACTAAAAATAATATTTACAAAATATAAATAATTACACTTTGATCAACTTGAAAGAAGACGATGCACATGACATGCAATTCGAAATCAAAGTTAGCCGCAGCAATTGCATCCATGAGTGCATTGCTGCTCGTTGGATGTGGTGGAGACTCTTCACTGCCACAATTGTCTGAAGCAACTCCCTCATCTTTTTCGGGTGACTGTGCAACTTTGGCAGCATCCATTACAGGACTCAAGGGTACGGTTATCACAGGGTCTAGCACTGTAGCTGCTGGCTTACTTTCCAATATTTCTACGCCAGAGCATTGCTTGGTGACTGGGAAAATGAATGAGCGCGTCAGTCCGGTCGATGGCGCAACGTACTACATCGGTTTTCAAGTTCGGTTACCAAAAAATTGGAACGGTCGGTTTTACTATCAAGCCAATGGCGGAACTGATGGGGCAGTTTCAAATGCTGTTGGTGCCCTTGGTGGCGGTCCTGTCACCTCTGCATTGGCAAAAGGTTTTGCAGTGCTGAGTTCGGATGCAGGTCATCAATCTCAAACAACGCCTTTCTTTGGAATCGACCCTCAAGCACGTATTGATTACGGATACAACGCCGTGGCACAACTCACGCCTATGGCGAAAGACTTGATCAAATCCGTCTATGGCAAAGCACCAGATCGGTCTTACCTTGGGGGCTGCTCAAACGGCGGTCGTCATGCATTGGTTGCGGCCTCAAGATATGGTGATCAATACGACGGAATACTCGGTGGAGCGCCTGGTTACAACTTACCTAAAGCAGCCGTAGCTCAACTTTGGGGTGTACAACAATATGCAACGATTGCAACAGCAACCAAGGCTACTGATACCACTGCATCAGGTACTGTTGTGACTTTGCCTACCCCATTGCCAGATGTTTCCACAGCATTTACACCAACAGAGCGAGCGATGATTGCTTCAAAAATATTGAGCAAATGCGATGCGCTTGACGGAGCAACAGACAATTGGGTAGGTGATGTGGCTGCTTGCCAGAAAGTATTCAGTGTTGCAAATGACATTCCAACATGTACTGGCGCTCGCGACGGGTCGTGCTTAACTGGCAGCCAAAAGACTGTATTGACCAACGTCCATGATGGTGCAAAAAATTCTACAGGTACAGCGCTCTACAACAGCTTTCCCTATGATGTCGGTATTTCCTCATCAGGTTGGGCTAGCTGGAAGTTTAGCAATTCAACAGGTGTCGGACGCGACCCTGGTGCTACCGCATTTATTTTCACGACACCGCCTCAGACCGACACTGTGAGTTTCTTGGGCCTGCCTTACGCCATGAAATTTAACTTTGACACTGACGCGCCCAAAATCTTTGCTACGAGCGGAATCTATACTGAATCAGCCATGTCTTTTATGACGCCTCAAAGTCCTTCGAATTTGAGTAAATTGCGTGATCGCGGTGCCAAAATGATTGTTTATCACGGCACATCTGATCCCGTGTTTTCATTCAATGACACAGTGTCTTGGCTTGACAGTGTTAAGGCGGTTTTCGGTGGCTTAACGGATTCCTTTGTGAAGTTGTATCCTGTACCTGCTATGTCGCATTGTTCTGGTGGCCCAGCAGCAGATCAATTTGACTTGCTGGACCCCTTGGTCAATTGGGTTGAAAAAGGTGTTACGCCAGGAAGTGTGGTGGCCAAAGCGCGCGGAGTTGGTACAAGCTCAATTCCAGCTTTAATCAATGCAGAGGTTCCAAACACATGGGCCGCTGATCGAACTCGGCCTTTGTGTCCCTATCCAACTGTTGCGACTTACAACGGTTCGGGCGATCACAATACAGCGGCCAGTTTTAGTTGCAAGTAAATCCCTAAAAAAAGAGGCCATCATGGCCTCTTTTTTTATACTTTTCTGTAATGAGAAATTTTTCGAAGCAGTTCAAAGAGCATCTGTTTCTCTGCAGAAGTGATGTGTTTGAGGATGTTTTCTTCCATTTGCTCAGTAAGCTTTAGCAATTTTTTGGTTAATGCAAGTCCTTTGTTTGTGAGACTCACATCTTGAACTCGGCGATCCTCATCACTTCGCGCTCGAGTTACCAGTGTCTTTTTTTCTAATCGGTCTAAAAGAATCGTCAAGTTGGAGGCTGGAATGTTCAAAGCGTTCGCAAGTCGTTTGGGCGTCAAATTTTCATTGGCTTGAATCAGCATCAAGATTGAAAATTCCAATTTATTGAGCTGGTAGGGTTCGTTGACGTATTTCTTGAATGTGGCATCTGTTGGAATACTCGCTTGAGCCAAATGGTAGCCAAGCAGATTCAACATCGCTCCTTGATTCAGGTGACCAGGTAAAGTGGGTTCTTGAATTTTTTTTGCTGGCATGGACTCAGGCGCACTTTCAATTTTTTGACAAAAAGCCATACAGATGAATGGTTAATTGTCTTACTTTTCGCTTGCCTTTCAATGCTTGATCGTTCTGAATTTCTCAAAAAACCTATGTCAGCCAAAAGGCAATGAAGTGTGCACTGCATGATTGGTCGGTACATCTACTAAGATAGAGGTGGTTCTATATCAAACATCTGATTCAAGGAAATAATATGTTCAGTCACGTGATGGTCGGCGCCAACGACCTCGAGGCATCGAAAAAGTTTTATGACGCAGTACTCGGTACCTTGGGAATCGGCCCGGGTGTGATCAATAACAACACACGTTATTTCTACCGAACCCCTAAGGGTTCTTTCTCCATCACCAAACCTTTGGACGGTCAGCCCGCAACACCAGCCAACGGTGGCACGATTGGTTTTCTGGCAGAAACGCTAGAGCAAGTCCACGCATTTCACGCGGCTGGCATTGCCAACGGTGGAACCCCCTGTGAAGATCCACCAGGACCTCGCGAAGGTTCTTTTGGAACTTTGAATTTGGCTTACCTGCGCGATCCAATCGGCAATAAGATTTGTGTTTTGCATCGGCCAGTCAAGCCCAGTTAATGCAATGAGGCATTAACTGGACACTCTCGTGATGGTTTGTCACTCAAGAGTGACTTTTGCTTCTCGCACCAATTTGGCAAACCGTTCGGTGTCTTCTTTAATTTGTCGCGCCATCTGCGCTGGTGTATTGCCAACTGGATTGGCGCCAATGTCTTCTAATTTTTTTCGAAAATCTGGTCTGGCCACGATGCGCGTCACCTCTGAACTGATACGGTCGATGACGTGATTGGGCGTGCCGGCGGGTGCCAATAAGCCGAACCAAGTACCCAGATCAAAACCTTTGAGGCCTGCCTCGTCCAGTGTGGGGACATCGGGCAATGCAGACGAGCGTTTGCCGGTGGTCACAGCAAGCGCTCTGAGTTTTCCAGCTTTGATGTGCGGTAAAACGGGTGTGATGGTGTCAAACGACATTTGAATCTGTCCGCCCAATAAGTCTGTGGTGAGTGGGCCACTGCCTTTGTAGGGGACATGCAAGAGTTCAACGCCTCCCATGCTTTCAAACTGTGCGCCAATCAAATGTTGGGCTGTGCCGTTGCCATTAGAGCCAAAGCTGTATTTGCCTGGTTGCGCCTTTGCCAAAGCCACCAATTCGGAAACATTCTTGGCGTTGATGGCAGGGTTAATGACCAACACATTGGGCACCATGGCCACGATGCTGATCGGTGACAAATCTTTTTGAAAGTCGTAGGGTAATTTTTTGTAAACACTGGTTGCAATGGTGTGGTGAACTGCACCCATCAACAAAACATGGCCATCGGGTTTCGCTTTGGCAACGTAGTCTGCGCCAAGCGTGGACCCGGCACCTGGCTTGCTTTCTACCACCACAGGCTGACCCAGCGCCACAGCCAACTCCTGGCCTACAGCGCGCGCAAGCACATCTGTGGTGCCGCCCGAAGGAAAGGGTACAACCAATGAAATGGGTTTGCTTGGCCAGCTTTGTGCGTGCGCACTGAAGCCAAAACCAATCAGAGCCAACGCAGTGAGGACAGGTTGAAGGCGGCGTGCCAAATTGAAATCCAGAAAAGTCATGCTGTTACCCCTTTGAATTTGCTAAAAATTAAGAAAGTGCTGCACAAACGGCCTGAGTGACTTCTGTGGTCTTTGCATGACCCCCTAAATCGCCGGTGTGGAGTTTGGGATTGGCAGTGATTTTTTCAATGGCGCGCATCAAGCGATTCGCAGCTTCCTGCTCTCCTAAATGCTCCAGCATCATGACCACGGACCAGAACGTACCAACTGGGTTGGCCAAGCCTTTGCCCATGATGTCGAAAGCTGATCCGTGTATTGGTTCGAACATGCTGGGGTATCGGCGTTCAGGGTCGATGTTGCCGGTTGGTGCAATGCCAAGACTTCCAGCCAGAGCTGCAGCCAAATCGCTCAGAATGTCAGCATGAAGATTGGTGGCCACTATGGTGTCCAAGGTCGCGGGTCGATTGACCATGCGAGCAGTTGCGGCATCGACCAATTCTTTGTCCCACTTCACATCCGGAAACTCTCTAGAGACTTCCAGTGCGATCTCATCCCACATGACCATGGCATGGCGTTGCGCATTGCTTTTGGTCACCACTGTGAGCAATTGACGGGGACGCGATTGGGCCAACTTGAATGCAAAGCGCAAGATCCGCTCAACACCTGTGCGTGTCATGATGGACACATCTGTGGCTGCTTCGATCGGATGACCTTGGTGTACGCGCCCACCCACGCCAGCGTACTCACCCTCGGAGTTTTCTCGCACAATGACCCAATCTAAATCTTGCGG
>RFVJ01000142.1 GCA_009928125.1 Betaproteobacteria bacterium | reverse complement strand
ATGCTCATCGAAATGGCGGCCACCGTGGGTGCTTGGCAGTTTTTTGCGCAACTGGCTTTGTCGGTGCAAATTATTTTTGCTGTCAAAGACCTGGGCTTGGATGAAACCCTGGTCTCGATGAGTTTTGTGGCCTTGGGCATTGGCTCCGTGTTGGGCGGCATGGCGGGGCCCAAATTGTCATCACGCTTTGGCCCTGGACCTGCACTCATCATGGGAATCGCCATCACATCCTTGGGTTGGATCAGTTTGTTGGCCCTCGAAAATTTCTTGCCCAGTTTGATTTTATTTTCGTGGATGCTCCTTTGCTTCAGCTGGGGGGCCACCTTGCTGTTTGTGAACTTCTTATCGCTTCGACAGTCCTTCACACCCACCGACCTCCTGGGACGCATGACAACCACCATGCGGTGGTTGATTTTGCTGCCTGCGGGTCCTGGCGCCATTTTGGGCGGTTGGATGGCCGAACACTGGGGGATGCGAAGCTCGCTGGGTGCCGCAGGTGCAGGCACGCTGTTGGTGGCATGGATTGCCTATTCAAGGCCTCATCTGAAAAGTCTCAAGACCTTGCCAGACGCTCAGAGCGCCTAAACGCCCATCGCGTGCTGCACTTTGGGTACCGCGGCCAAAAGGGTTTGGGTGTAACTGTGTTGAGGCTGGGCATAAATGCGCAGGGCATCACCTTGCTCAACCACTTGTCCTTTGTTCATGACCAACAAAGTGTCTGACATGTAGCGCACCACTTCCAAGTCGTGCGAAATGAACAGATAGCTCAAACCCAAGTCTTTTTGCAAGTCTTTCAAAAGGTTCAAGACCTGGGCTTGGACTGAGACGTCCAATGCGGAGACGGCCTCATCCAAAATCACCACCTCAGGCGACAAGCTGAGTGAACGCGCAATGGCTATGCGCTGCCGCTGTCCCCCCGAAAACTCGAAGGGGTAACGCTTCAGTGCCGATGCGGGCATGCCAACTTTGTCTAACAAGGCCAAAGATCGCTTTTCCCAGTCGGCATTGCCAGCGCCAATGCCATGCAACTGCATGGGCTCGCTCAAAATTTCACCCACGGTGAACCTTGGGTTCAATGAAGCATAGGGATTTTGAAACACAATTTGAAGGCGACGCTTGTATTTTGCAAACGCTTGAGTCGACATGTCGAGCAAGTTCTGGCCCTCAAACAATACCTTGCCTGCCGTGGCTTCATGCAAGCGCAACAAACACAGGCCTACAGTCGTTTTACCGGAGCCTGATTCGCCCACCAAACCCACCGTTTGGCCACGTTGCAATTTGAAGCTGACATCCTCTACCGCAACAAAATCGTCCCGTTTGAACCAATTGCCGGAGCGTTTGAAAACTTTGCGCAAATTTTGAACTTCAAGCAAGGCATGCTCAGAGGCATGCATGGGCGATCCCTGATCAGTGTTCAATGCGGCTGAGACATCGGACTTGTCTAAGTTCTGATGGACAAGACCCGAGCTGGGCTGGGCCGACATCCAATCATCAATGGTCAACAAACGTTTGCCTTGTCGTTCGGCGCTGGGTCGGCAACTGAGCAAGGCCTTGGTGTAGGGATCCTGAGGGGCACTGAAAATGCTTTTGACCGGCCCCGCTTCACGTACTGTCCCTTTGCGCATGACCACCGCGTGATCGGCCACTTCACTGACCAAGCCAAGATCATGGGTAATGAACAACATGGCCATTCTGCGTCGTTCGCGCAATTCGGCCAACAACTGCATGATTTGTCGCTGCACAGTGACATCCAATGCGGTGGTGGGTTCGTCGGCAATCAACAGCTCTGGCTCGCAGGCCAAGGCCATGGCAATCATGACGCGTTGTTGCTGCCCTCCCGATAACTCATGCGGATACGCATGAACACGCTTCTGAGGTTCTGGAATGCCCACCTCCTCCAGCAAATCACGCGCACGGCTCAGCGCTTCTTGACCGCCAACACGCTTGTGGATGCGAAGCATTTCTGCCAGCTGATAACCCACGGTGTAAACCGGATTGAGCGAGGTCATGGGGTCTTGAAAAATCATGGCGATTCGTGAGCCCCGAATCAATTGCCACTCGGGACGCGTGAGATTCAACAAAGAACGACCGTCGTACTCAATGGCGGAATGAAGAGCGACCTTGGCATTTTGACTTGGCAAAAGCCCCATGATGGCCAACGCGCTGACCGATTTTCCGCTGATGCTGTTCAATGTTTTCAAGAGCGTCTCAGTGAATCACTTTGGGATCGAGCGCGTCCCGCAAAGAGTCTGTCAGCAGTGACAAGGCCGTGACAAAAATCGACATGGCCAAAGTTGCGGCCAACAACTGCCACCAAATGCCAACGAGCAAGTCGTTTTGTGCTTCCGTCAACATGGTTCCCCATGACACGCCATCCACCGGAACGCCAAAACCCAAGAAAGACAAAATGACTTCGGCTTTGATGCATGAGACGGTCAACAAGGAAAATTGAACCAAGATGACATGGCTCACATTGGGCAGGATGTGGACAAACATGCGGCGGTTGTTGGAGGCACCAATGGCGTCTGCTGCCCGCACATATTCTCGATGGCGGTGCTTGAGGTATTCACCCCGCATCAATCTGTAGGTACCGGTCCACCCCGTTGTTCCCAAAATAATGACCACCGCCATGGTGCCCTTGGTATTGAGCACGGCTGCAATCGCCAAGATCAACAGAATGCCTGGGATGGAGTGAAACACGTTGTAGAGCCAATTGCTCAAATCGTCCACGATGCCACCATACCAACCCGAGACAGCGCCCAGGACAGAGCCCAACACAGTGGCCATGAGCGCTGCGGCCAATCCCACCAGAATGCTGGTTTCCGCGCCCTTGATGGTTTTAGACAGGACATCCCTGCCCCATTTGTCAGAACCCATGGGCAAGCTGGTGGCCAAGGCATTGACCTTGTCACCACTGGGTTTGACGGCTTTCTGGGCCGACTCCCATTGGGCGGCAATGGGGTCCACGATGTCGGTGGGGGTTGGTTCGTACAGCACGATCTCTGGCAAGGCCTTGGCGTCGTTCGCAGTTGACGGCGTGCCAATGGCCCAAGAAGGGGGTGCATGACTCACAGCGACCTCTTTTTCCCAGTCGTGTGCAACAGACCCCAAAAGGGTCGACAGAACCAACAACAAACTGAGGGCCACGGTGATGCCGCTCCAGACGCCTACTTTGTCTGACTTGAAACGGCGCCAAGCCAAGGCCCAAGCACCTTCACTGGCAGTGAACTGCGCTGGTGCAACCGCATTTGAAACAGATGTTTGCATACAAAAAATTCAGAGAGGCATCAACGAAGTTGAACGCGTGGGTCCGTGATC
This sequence comes from Betaproteobacteria bacterium, assembly GCA_009928125.1. Classification (GTDB taxonomy): domain Bacteria; phylum Pseudomonadota; class Gammaproteobacteria; order Burkholderiales; family Burkholderiaceae_C; genus Limnohabitans_A. Next base: position 2,443 of record RFVJ01000142.1, on the reverse strand, counting down.
CGATACAACACATCGCCGATCAAGTTAAAGACCATGGTGGCAATGGCCACATAAATGGTGACTGCCTTGATGACCGGAAAGTCGCTGCGTTCGACTGCCAAAATGATTTCACGTCCCACGCCGGGAATGCCAAAAAACCGCTCTAACAAAAATGCACCCAGCAACAATCCTGGTAAGTTGGATATGACAAAGGTGATCACAGGGATGAGGGCATTTCGCAGCACATGGATGAACATCACCCGAGGCTCAGACAAACCTTTGGCGCGGGCGGTGCGAACGTAATCTTGGTCGACCTCGTCCAGCACAAAGCTTCTGAACAATCGCGTGTTGGGCGCAATGCTGACCAACAAGCCCAGCAAGATGGGCAAAGGGGCATAGGTTGTGATGTTCTTCCAATAGTTGTCGCTCCAACCTTGAACTGGAAACCAGCCCAAGCGGTAAGCCAGCACATATTGGCCCAAAATGATGAAGACCAAAATACTGACCGACATCAGTGCGGTGAACACCACCATGGTGCCCCGATCGATCGACGATCCACGAACCCAAGCCAAGCCCACAGCCAGCACCAAAGCGATCAGTGTTTCGATCACCAGTAAAGGCGCCATCAACGTCAGCGATGCGGGCAAGCGTGTGGCAAAAATATCGGCCACCGATTCGCCTGTGGTCCAACTGTTGCCAAAATTGAAGGTGAGCACTTGTTGAACAAAGATCCCCAACTGAATGTGCAAGGGTTGGTCCAAACCCAATTCAGCGCGAATGCTGTCAATTTGCTCTTGATTGGAAAACAAGCCAGCCAACACATAGGCAGGATCACCCCCAATCCAATTGAACAGGAAAAAAACCAACAAAATGACACCCGCCAAGGTGGGGATCATTTGCCATAGACGTCGAAGGATGTAGGCGCTCATGCTCGATCCGACTCAAGGTTTTTGAATGTCATAGTAAATCCAATCACCCAAGATCAAGGGGTGTTTGCGGTAGCCCTCCACACGCTGATGACTCAGGCGTGTGGCAATGCCAGTTGAGCTGAGTCCCAGAACACCATTGACCTCCATCAGACGGTACAAGTTGTGCAGCACTTTGGTTCGCTCGGGGCCATCGGGTAGGCGTTTCAGTTTTTCAAAATTAGCGTCGTACTCGGCATTCTCAAAACACGCATAGTTGTTTTGACCGATGGTTTTGGAATAAAGCAACTTCATCACAAATTCAGCTTCTGAAGAACGCGTCCAGCCCAAAGCCCAAGATGGAATGGCACACTGTTTTCCTTGTTTCAGCATTTCTGGAAACTTGTCTTTTTTAACCTTGAGCCGAATGCCAAGGCGGTCCATGGATTTTTTCCAAAGCTCATCACGCTCACGGTCGATGGAAGACGTGGAAGAGTAAATGGTGAAGACCGGCAGACAAGGGGCTGAATTTGACCAAGCTTTTGTAATGGGGGTCGTGCCCAGCAATGACGGGGGACACCATTTGCTGCGCTTTGACCGCTTGGCCTTTTCGAATCACCCGAATTTCTTCATCCACATCAAAGCCCATGATGATGGCGCGCCGCAGCGCAATCTTCTCGGGCGTGTAACCCCCAATGACGGGGTCTCGCATGTTGAAAAATTGATACCGAATGTCAGGCTCAACGCTGCGGTACATGTTGACGCCTTGAGCCACCCATGTTTGTTGCAAGTCGTTTTTGGGCGTCAAAGCTTTTTCAATGAAGGAAGGCGGCACAGCCACCACATCAATTTCTTTGCCACTGAAAGCCAGCCACATCGATTGAGGCTCCTCGATGATGCTCACCTCAACCCGCCCTACTTGAGGCATTTTGCGCCCCTGCATTTGGTTGGCAATGCGCAGCTCCACAGGGTTGTTCGCCGGTGGTTCAAAGTTCCAAACAAAGCCTGGGTACTCAGGATTGGCCGTCAGAATGATCTTGGACCCTCTGACCCATTTTTCAAGCACGTAAGGTCCTGTCCCGACGGGGTTGGCCATCAACTCTTCGAATCCGTATTTCTCGACCACTTCTCTGGCCATGCCGCCAGCAAAGGGATTGGTCAAAAGCGAAAGAAAATTGCGATCGGGTTGATTCAGTTGGATGGCCAGGGTGTAGCGATCGATGACATAAATGCCGGGATGGCGTTGGTCATAATCAAATTTGCCAGTGGCGACCGCTTTTTTGCGGGCGTCTGCAAATCCAAAAATTTTGTCATCAAAATCGGAGACTTGAGGGCTTCTGTTTTTGGGGTCGGCGTGCCGTAACAAGGTGTAGACAAAGTCTTGCGCTGTCAGTTCACGGCGTTGGCCTTTGAAAGCTTCGTGGGGTGTGAAAAACTGCCCTTTTTTGACTTTGAACGTGTAGGTTTTACCGTCGGCCGAAACTTCAGGCAGTGCCTCCGCTGCCATGGGGACGATGCGTGTTGGCATCGCCATCCAATCGTATGTCACCAAGGGTTGA
>RFVJ01000141.1 GCA_009928125.1 Betaproteobacteria bacterium | reverse complement strand
TCTTCTGGAGAGTTTCATGTTGTTGACCAAAAAGAATTCTGGCACCGCAGGTGCTTCAGCCTCACCGTTTGTGCACAGTTTGCGTCGCGGTCTCACGCAGGCATTGCCCACACTGGACCGACGCACTTTTTTGCGTCGTTCTGGCTTAGGGGTTGGCGTCGGTTTGGCTGCTTCGCAATTGAGCTTGGTGAAAAAAGCCCAAGCTGGCACCCAAGGCGGCTCTATCCTTGGTGCAGGCAAGGTTGAAGTGAAGCGAACAGTTTGTACCCACTGCTCGGTGGGTTGTGCTGTTGACGCCGTTGTTGAAAACGGCGTGTGGGTTCGCCAAGAACCTGTGTTCGATTCGCCCATCAATTTGGGTGCACATTGCGCCAAAGGTGCAGCGCTTCGTGAACACGGCCACGGCGAATACCGCCTGCGCTATCCCATGAAGTTGGTCAATGGCAAGTACGAGCGCATCAGCTGGGACTTGGCCCTGAAAGAAATCAGCGAACGCATGATGGAGCTGCGCAAAGCCAGTGGCCCCGACAGCGTTTATTTCATTGGCTCTTCCAAGCACAACAACGAGCAAGCCTATTTGATGCGCAAGTTTGTGAGCTTCTGGGGCACCAACAACACCGATCACCAAGCGCGCATTTGCCACTCCACCACGGTGGCGGGTGTGGCCAATACATGGGGCTACGGCGCCATGACCAATCCATTTTTGTTTGGCATCGTGTATCACATCTTCAAGAATGGATGGGAAGACAAGAAGTACATCAATGACCGTGTGTACGGCATGGAAGCGGTCAAGGCCGACATCATGGCCAAGTGGACACCCGACAAAGTAGAAGAAGCTTGTGGTGTGAAAGAAGAACAAGTTTTCAAAGTGGCCAAGATGCTGCACGAAAACAACCCCAGCACCATCGTGTGGTGCATGGGTCAAACTCAGCACACCATTGGCAATGCCATGGTTCGTGCCTCTTGCATCTTGCAGTTGGCATTGGGCAACATCGGTAAATCCGGTGGTGGCACCAACATTTTCCGTGGTCACGACAACGTGCAAGGCGCCACCGACGTGGGCCCCAACCCCGATTCATTGCCTGGCTACTATGGGTTGGCTGAAGGCTCTTGGAAGCACTTTGCCAAAGCTTGGGATGTTGACTTTGAATGGATCAAGGGCCGCTACGCCAGCCCTGCCATGATGGGCAAAAACGGCATCACGGTGTCGCGCTGGATCGATGGTGTGCTCGAGAAAAACGAACTCATTGATCAAGACAGCAACCTGCGCGGTGTGTTCTATTGGGGCCATGCCCCCAATTCTCAAACACGTGGTTTGGAAATGAAGCGCGCCATGGACAAGCTCGACTTGTTGGTGGTGGTCGATCCCTATCCGTCCGCCACTGCTGGCATGGCCGCCATGCCTGGCAAGCCAGAAGATCTGAATCCCAATCGCGCGGTGTACTTGTTGCCCGCAGCCACACAGTTTGAAACCAGCGGTTCTTGCACGGCGTCCAATCGCTCGCTGCAGTGGCGCGAGAAGGTCATCGATCCTTTGTGGGAAAGCCGCTCTGACCACATGATCATGTACCAATTGGCCGACAAATTGGGCTTTGGCAAAGAGCTGGTCAAGAACTACAAAATGCAAAAAGTCAAAGGCATGGACGAACCTGTGCCAGAAGACATCCTGCGTGAAATCAACAAATGCGTCTGGACCATTGGCTACACCGGCCAAAGCCCAGAACGCCTCAAAGCGCACATGCGCAACATGCATTTGTTTGATGTCAAAACGCTCAAATCCAAGGGCGGCAAAGACAAGGAAACAGGTTACGACTTTGGCGATGACTATTTCGGTTTGCCATGGCCTTGCTACGGCACACCCGAACTCAAACACCCAGGTTCCCCCAATTTGTACGACACCTCCAAACACGTCATGGAAGGCGGCGGTAACTTCCGCGCCAACTTTGGTGTCGAGCGCGAAGGTAAATCCTTGTTGGCGGAAGACGGCTCTCACTCCAAGGGTGCCGACATCACCACCGGCTATCCCGAACTCGACCACGTGTTGCTCAAAAAATTGGGCTGGTGGGGTGAACTCACTGAAGCCGAAGCCAAAGCAGCTGAAGGCAAAAATTGGAAAACCGATTCTTCTGGCGGCATGATCCGCGTGTTCATGAAAAACCATGGTTGCCATCCCTTCGGCAATGCCAAGGCCCGCGCTGTGGTTTGGAATTTCCCCGATCCTATCCCTCAGCACCGTGAGCCACTGTATGGCACCCGCGCCGACCTCATGGCCAAGTACCCCGCACACGATGACAAAAAGGCTTTCTGGCGTCTGCCCACTTTGTACAAAACCATCCAAGACAAGAACATTGCCGACAAGGTGCATGAGAAGTTCCCGCTCATCATGACATCGGGTCGTTTGGTCGAGTACGAAGGTGGTGGCGAAGAAACACGTTCCAACCCATGGTTGGCCGAGTTGCAGCAAGAAATGTTTGTTGAAATTCACCCTCAAACAGCTTCTAAGCGAGGCATCCGAAATGGCGAGCGCGCTTGGGTCAAATCACCAACGGGTGCGCGCATCAATGTGCAAGCGCTTGTGACGGAGCGTGTGGCGCCCGACACGGTTTTCTTGCCTTTCCACTTCTCGGGTCGTTGGCAAGGTGCCGACATGCTGGCGCATTACCCCAATGGCGCAGCACCGATTGTGCGCGGGGAAGCCGTGAACACGGCCACCACTTACGGCTACGACAGCGTCACCATGATGCAAGAATCCAAAACCACCGTTTGCGATGTGGAGAAGGCGTAAAGCCTTTGCCCATACAGGAGTAAAACATGGCAAGAATGAAATTTATCTGTGATGCAGAGCGCTGCATTGAATGCAACGGTTGCGTCACGGCTTGTAAAAACGAACACGAAGTCCCTTGGGGCGTGAACCGCCGCCGCGTGGTGACTTTGAACGACGGCGTGCCTGGCGAGAAATCCATTTCTGTGGCCTGCATGCATTGCTCAGATGCCCCCTGCATGGCGGTCTGTCCCGTCAACTGTTTCTATCGCACCGAAGAGGGTGTGGTGTTGCATGACAAAGATGTGTGCATTGGTTGCGGTTATTGCTCCTATGCTTGCCCCTTTGGCGCACCCCAGTTCCCCAGCGCAGGCACCTTTGGTGTTCGCGGCAAGATGGACAAGTGCACCTTCTGCGCAGGTGGCCCCGAAGCCAATGGCAGCCAAGCAGAATTCGAAAAATACGGCCGCAACCGTTTGGCCGAAGGCAAGTTGCCTGCATGCGCGGAAATGTGTTCTACCAAAGCCTTGCTCGCTGGCGACGGCGACGTGGTGGCCGACATCTTCCGCAACCGCGTTGTGCAACGTGGCAAAGGCGCAGAAGTTTGGGGCTGGGGTACAGCCTACGGCAGCAAAACCGATTCGAAAGGCGCTAAATCATGAGCCGCATCCATCGACTCACAGGCTTGGCCTGCGCCGTGTTGTTGGCTTCAGGCCTTTCAGCGTGTGGCGACAAAGTGCAAGAGTTGGCCGGCCAACCCAAACTTGACGCTGCACCCTATACCGGCACTGGCGTTCAAGTGTTCACCACGTCCGACTGGAAAGCCGGCGACAAAAACAGTTGGGCTCAGCAACTCAAAACACGCGCTCAATATGGGCAAAACGATCACTCGCGATCCAACTGAAAGTGGGAGAGCAACCATGAACCGATCTTCGGTATCCACACACATTCAGTCGGGTCTGATGGCGGCCTGTTTGATGTTGGGGGCTGTATGGAACGTTTCCGCACAAACGCAGCCTGCAACTGCCGCGCCTGCAGCTGAAAGCGCCAAAGCAGCCGCAGCGGGTGTTCAAAGCGCCAACATCTTTTCTATTGCTCCCGACGCCAACACCGACCCCAAATACGCAGACCAAAACAACGGTGAGCGTGGCAAGGTGCAGCCTGGCAACAACGCGCCCATGTGGCGCGCAGGTGAAGCGTGGCGTCAAGTTCGCAACAACTGGATCATTCCTTATGGTGGTTCTTTGTTGCTGATTGCGGCTTTGGCCATTGCTTTGTTTTACTACGGTAAAGGCACCATGAAATTGCATGGCGCTGAAACAGGCCGCAAGATTGAACGCTTTACACCACTTGAGCGCTCAGCCCATTGGACCAATGCCATTGCCTTTGTGTTGTTGGCAGTTTCTGGCGTGGTGATGGCGTTCGGTAAGTTTTTCATCCAACCCATCATTGGCAATGCTTTGTTTGGTTGGTTGACCTATGTCTTGAAAAACGTTCACAACTTTGCAGGCCCCTTGTTTGCGGTGTCGCTCATCATTGTGTTTGTCACCTTCTTGAAGGACAACTTCCCCAGCAAAGAAGACATCACTTGGTTGTTGAAAGGCGGTGGCTTGCTTTCTGGCCAAGAAGTTCCTTCACATCGCTTCAATGCTGGTGAAAAGGTGGTGTTCTGGTTTGGTGTTCTGGGCTTGGGTCTCATTGTGGTGGCGTCAGGTTTGGTCCTCGACAAACTCATTCCCGGTCTCATTTATGAGCGCAGCACCATGCAAATTGCCAACATGATTCATGGTGTCGCCACCATCCTCATGATGGCCATGTTCATGGGCCACATCTACATGGGCACCATTGGCTGTGGACGAAACTTGGGCCAAAGAACACCACGAACTTTGGTACAACGACATCAAAGCAGGCAAGATTCCTGCGCACCGATCCCCCGAAGCGGCCGCCCATGGCGGTACCGCTTCTACCTCGGCATCTGCCTGACGTTTGAGGACACTCACCATGAAAAAAACATGCATTCGCTTGGCCACTTTCTTGCTGGCCTCTCTGTTGAGCATTTCGGCCACGGCCAAATTGCCAGCCCTCAGCGACGAAGCCAAAGCCAAAGCGGCAGAGGCTGCCGCCAAAACGGCCCACGGCAACAAAGTGGCCGACTATCAACCTTCGGCCCCTGCAGTGGCCGCAGCACCAGCAGCAGCCAAACCAAGTGCCGCTCCTGCTCCCGCTGCACCAGCGCCTGCAGCACCCGCAAAAAAATCCTGATTTTTCCCTGAATTCAACAGGTTGAAAGTCCCTCGCTGAGTCAGCGAGGGACTTTTTGCGTTAGGCTCGTGCCTCAACTTTGTAGGACCCATGTTGCACCCATCAGATCTCAAACCCCGGCTGACCCAAGCCCGTGCTGAATTGACACGGCAGATTGAGGTCGTCAACGAGTTCGGTGAAAGCTCGCAAGTTCACATTCCAGCAGAGCGTGCTTTGACGGTGTACTTGGACAAACGCGAACTGGTGACCTTGATGACACTGGGCGCCAGTCCTGAGTTTTTGGTGTTGGGCTTTTTGTTGAACCAACGCCTCATCCATTCCGTTGCCGAAATTGAATCCATCACGGTTGATTGGAGCTTGGGTGAGGGCGAAATGGGACAACCGGGTGTTGCCGCCATCAAAACACGAGAAGGTCAAAGCCAAGCAGGCAGCAAAACAGCGGCACGCGTGGTGACCACCGGTTGTGGTCAGGGCAGTGTGTTTGGTGATTTGGTCAATGACATCGATGCCATTCAATTGCCGCCAAATTCTCGGATAGCCCAGGCCACCTTGTATGCCTTGGTCAATGCCATTCGTGTGCAAGAAACCACCTACAAATCATCTGGCTCTGTGCATGGTTGTGCTTTGTTCAAAGGCGCAGAGATGCTGATGTTTGTGGAAGATGTGGGTCGCCACAACGCGGTTGACACCATTGCGGGTTGGATGGCCATGAACGATGTCAGTGGCCACGACAAAGTGTTTTACACCACCGGTCGACTGACCAGTGAGATGGTGATCAAGTCGG
>RFVJ01000015.1 GCA_009928125.1 Betaproteobacteria bacterium | reverse complement strand
CATTTTGACGTTGGCGATGTCTACGCCGGTGCCGTCTGATTTGACGCGCACTTTCACGTTGTAGTCGACCACCCTTTTGACGGGAACAAGAATTTTCATTGCCAAATCTCCAAGATAAAAACAGGCTCGCAAACGCCAACGGCTTGATTGACGTTAACGTAAACGTCAATTGTGCCCGAATCTCTGATTTTCTCAAGACCCCAGCCCAAAAAAGCACGATCGTTCGAATTTTATATCAGGCTTGTACGGCTCCAAGCCCCTAAAACCTCGGGAATTCACCGACCAATCGGTAGGCTAATCAGGCTTAACATCTTCTCAGCTCAAAAATCGGCTTTGAGATTTATTTTTAACGGGAGTACTTGGATGAAAAAAACTTTGATGGCCATGACAGCGGCGACCCTCGTCGGCTTCACAGGCATGGTACAGGCGCAAACAGTTTTGACCGTTTCCAGCTGGGTCCCACCCACTCACGGTCTCTCTGTCTCCCAAAAAGAATGGTGTGATGACCTGGCAAGCAAAACCTCCAACCGGGTTCGTTGCAACATCCTGCCACGTGCCGTTACCCCAGCGCCTGGTACCTTCGATGCTGTCAAAAACGGTTTGGTCGATGTTTCATTTACCGTGCACGGTTACACACCAGGTCGTTTCGTGCTCTCACAAATGGCTGAATTCCCCTTCCTTGGTGACCGCGCAGAGCCCTTGTCTGTGGCTTTCAACCGTATCGCCAGCAAGTACCCAGAATTTGGCGCAGAACATCAGGGTGTGAAGGTCTTGGGCTATTTCACACACGGCCCAGGCATCATTTTCAACATCAAAAAGCCCATCACACGCGTTGAAGACCTGCCAGGTCTCAAATTCCGTGTGGGTGGCGGCATGGTCAATGAAATTTCCAAAGCACTGGACATGAATGTCACGCTCAAGCCCGCGCCGGATTCCTACGAGCTGTTGTCTAGTGGCGTGATGGATGGCACCTTGTTCCCAGCTGAGTCGACAGACTCGTTCAAAATTGACAAGATCATCAAGTTTGCAACTCAATTTCCAGGTGGCCTTTACAACACCAGCTTCGTGTTCATGATGAATCCGGCCAAATACAACGCCCTTTCTGCTGAAGACAAGAAGGTGGTGGATGAATTGTCTGGCGAAGCTGTGGCAAGTCGATTTGGCAAAGCTTGGGACCGCGTCGACGATCAAGCCTTGACCAACATGCAAAAAAATGGCGTGAAGGTCATTAAAGCCGACAACTTCTTTGTTCGCGATGTCAATGCACGCACCATCAAGCTGGAACGTGACTGGGCCCTAGCAGCCAAAGCCAAAGGTTTGAAAGATCCTGCAGGCGCTTTGTCTGAGTTCCGCGCCGAAATCGCAAAGCTGCAAAAGCAAAAGTAATTTGAGTTTACCCAGGGATAAAATTCTGGGTACTGAAGAGTCACAGCGGTATTTGCCCTCTCAGCAAATACCGCTTTTTTTGATGGGTCAACTTTGAAAAAACTACTTGAACTTTTGTGTGGCACGATCGCTGGTGGCGCTTTGTTCTGCATCATGTTACTGACTTTTTTGGATGTCTCGGGTCGAAAATTTTTGTCACATTCAATCACTGGCTCCTTGGAGCTGACCGAGTTGCTGATGGTCGTGGTTATTTTTGCGGCGCTGCCATTGGTCTCTCTCAGGGGTGAACACGTGGTGTTCGATTCCTTGGACACCTTCCTGCCTGCGTGGGCTCGAAGAATCCAACAAGCGCTGATTCACATTGCTTCTTCGGCACTGCTCATTGGCTTGGCTTATTTGATGTGGAAAACAGGCGGTGAATTTGCCATCACTGGTGAAACCACCGCTCAACTCAAAATCACCAAAGCCCCCTTCATCCAGGGCATGGGCTTGCTCTGTGGTTTGGCTGGCTTGGTTCATCTCGTCAAAGCCTTTTTACCCATCGATGAAAACGACTCAGAAGGAGGCACCGTATGACAGCCGCTTTGCTGGGATTCTTGGCCATCTTCGTTTTGGCCCTCATGCGCATGCCTTTGGCATTTTCGATGGGCTTGGTTGGCATTGTGGGCATCGGCCTCACACGCGGCTGGATGCCCGCATTGGCCAGCACAGCGCAGGTCGTGCACGAAACAGGTTTTGCCTACACCCTGTCGGTCATCCCGCTGTTCATTTTGATGGGCAATTTTGTGGCGCGTGCGGGCTTGGCCCATGAACTGTTTCATGCGGCATACACCTTCATTGGTCATCGCCGAGGCGGTCTGGCACATGCAACGATTGCAGCGTGTGCAGGTTTTGGTGCCATTTGCGGCTCCTCCATCGCAACCGCCGCCACCATGGGCAAAGTGGCTTACCCCTCCATGAAAAAATTGGGGTACAGCGATGCGATGTCGACTGGCGTGATTGCCGCAGGCGGCACCTTGGGCATCATGATTCCGCCCTCCACCATTTTGGTGATCTACGGCATCATCACAGAAACCCACATCGGTAAGTTGTTTGCCGCCGGTGTCTTGCCTGGCATTTTGACTGCGATCCTCATGATGTTGGCCGTGGTCGTCATGACCCGACAGAACCCTGAACACGCACCCGCTGGCGAAAAATTCAGCTGGCCCGAACGCCTGCACGCCGTCCGCGGTATTTGGGGTGTCTTGGTATTGGTGATCCTGGTCCTGGGCGGAATTTACGGCGGCTTTTTTACCGCCACCGAAGGTGCTGGCATGGGTGCGACAGGCGCATTTCTGTTTGCATTGGCTCGCAGAGCACTCAGCTGGCAAGCCCTGATGGAGGTTCTGGCCGAATCAGCTCGCACCACCGCCATGCTTTTCACTTTGTTGATCTCGGCCACAATTTTTGCAAATTTCGTCAACTACACCAGCTTGCCGTTTGAACTCAAAGAGTGGATCACACACTTGGGCTTGTCGCCCATCATGATCGTGGCTGCCATGATGTTCATTTATGTGGTGCTTGGCACGGTGATGGAAGAGCTGACCATGGTCTTGTTGACCATTCCTTTGTTTTTCCCCATCGTGGTTCAACTGGGCTTTGACCCCGTTTGGTTTGGTGTTCTGATTGTGATGGTGATTCAAATTGGTTTGATTTCACCGCCTGTCGGCATGAATCTGTTTGTGCTTAACGCCTTGTTGCCCAAAGTTGGCTTGAATGCCATCTTCCGTGGCGTATGGCCGATGGTGCTGGTCTTGGTCATCACACTGGCAATCTTGCTGGCCTTCCCCAGCATCAGTTTGTGGTTACCCTCGATGATGGATTGAACATGCTGGACCCTCAAGCACAAGCATTGATGCAACTCATGGTGGAAAAAGGTGTTCCGCCAGTGAACACACTGTCACCTGAGGAGGCAAGAGCATCTTACCGGTCTCGCCGGTCTTTCACGCAGCCAGATGCGCCAGAGGTTTTCAAGGTTGAGGACCAAGTGGTGAATGCCCATGGCGTTGCCATACCTGTGCGGGTTTACCACCCGCATGCAGCCCAAACAGACACCCAACTGCCCGGCTTGGTTTACCTTCACGGCGGTGGCTGGACCATCGGTGACCTGGATACACACGATGTGCTGTGCCGCAGCTTGTGCCTCCAAGCCAACGTGGTGGTGGTCTCGGTTGACTATCGCATGGGACCCGAATACAAATTCCCTGCCGCCTACGACGATACCGTGGCCGCCTTCAACTGGACTGTGGCGAATGCCAAGGAATTAGGCATCGATCCTGCCCGCATTGCCATGGGTGGTGACAGTGCTGGCGGCAATTTGACTGCCGCTGCGTGCATTGGACTGCGCGATGCAAAAGGTTTGTCCGTGCAGCCCGCTTTTCAGTTGCTGATCTATCCCGCCACCATCATGTGGCCCGATACGCCGTCTTATCACGCCAATGGCAAGGGTTACATGCTGACCAAAGAGTCCATTGCGTACTACACCGAAAATTATTTGCGCGATCGAGACGACGCCAAAGACTGGCGAGCATCGCCTCAATTGGCCAGTAGCCATGCAAACTTGCCGCCGGCCTTTGTCATGACCGCTGGGTTTGATCCACTGCGAGATGAAGGTTTGATGTATGCAGATGCACTGTCTCAAGCTGGCGTATCAGCGCAGTACATTTGCTTTGAAAGACAAATTCACGGCTTCATCACCATGGGCCGTGTGATGCAAGAGGCCAACACAGCTGTCACTTTGTGTGCCCAAGTTTTGAAAGCACACTTGCACCGCAGCCCGCACTGAACAGCCAGGGTGAAGGCATCAAGCAACGCGCTTGAATGCCCCTCCCCCTTAGCCTGCACGCGAGTGCACGACGCGTTGAGGGTAAGGAATCTCAATGCCATGCTCATTGAGAAGTTTCAGGATGCTGAGGTTGATTTCTGACTTCAATGTCAACAAACCTGGTTGTTGCTCGTCGACCCAATAGTGTGCGCTAAATTCCAAACCATCGGCCGCAAATGAGGTCAAGGTCACAAAGGTTGCAGGCTCTTGGAGTACGCGCATTTGCATGTCACAGGCTTGCGTGAGCAATTGCATCACCAAGTCAACATCGCTGCCGTAAGCCACCAACACCGAAGTGCTTTGAAGCACCTTTGAATCTGCCAAGGACAAATTCTCAACGCGGTTGTTGATGAGCATCTCATTGGGCACAATGGATTCTCGACCGGTCGGCGCACGAATGACGGTGTAGCGTGCCTTGATGTCAGTGACACGTCCTTCAAAACCATCGACTTTCACACTGTCGCCAATTCGCATGCTCCGCTCTGCCAAAATGACAAAGCCACTGACGTAATTGGCAGCCAACTTTTGCAGACCGAAACCAATACCCACCCCCACAGCGCCACCCAAAACAGACAGTGCAGTCAGGTCGATGCCAACCGCTGACAAGGACACCATCAATCCGACAAACATCAACAGTGACGTAACAGCGTTGCTGACGGCTTTACGCAAGGACAACTCACTGCCCGTGGAAGTTCGCAACAAGCGTGACTCGATGGCCGATGACATCCACAGCGTGAGCAACATGACCAATCCCGCTGTCAAACCGCCTTCAATGAGTGTGCGCACAGACAAATGAGAGGTCCCGACTTTCCACTGAATTTGATCAAGCTCTTCAAGCACCATGGGCAACAAACCCGTCAGCCACAGCACCACGGCAGCCCATGCCAGCCAAGAGAGGCTTCGCTCAACAGGTCGAACCCAGGCCGCCTCCTTGAAAGCCGCCTGCAAAACTTTGACCCCCAAACGGATGGCGGCCAAGGAGATACAGACTGGCAGTAAAAAATCAAACAACCACAAGGCATGTGTTTTGGCCCATACCGAGCGGGAGGCGAAGACCAAGCCCAAGAGCAAACTTGGAAACAACACGCCGTCGACCAATTGGTCTCCCAGCAAGACCTTCAATTCCCATTGCAAGGTGATACGGCGCAAGGCCCACGCCAGCGCCAGTGCCACGCCGACGCAAGCAGCAAACAGCAGCAACTCCTGCAGCGCTTCAACCGAGTTCAATCGACTCCACCACAACTGGGGGTCGTTCATCATCAAAGGGACTTGGGACACGGGTTTGTCTTTCTGGGTTTAAACATCGGCCAGCACACGAATGTGTGCTTCGACACTGCGCGCCAAGGCGCTGAGGTTGTAACCACCCTCCAAGCAACTGACAATGCGACCTTTGGCATGCTTGCGTGCCACATCCTTGATGCGTTGGGTGATCCATGTGTAATCTTGCTCGACCAAGCCCAACTGACCCATGTCGTCTTCACGGTGGGCATCAAAGCCAGCGCTGATGAAGATCAATTCGGGTTTGTGTGCCTCGAGGCGCGGCATCCAAATCATGTCAATCAACTCGCGAATGTCCATGCCTTTGGTATAAGCAGGTACCGGCAAGTTGACCAAGTTGGCATCGCTCTTGAGGGCGCCGCCTTCGGGATAAAACGGATGCTGGTAAAAACTCACCATCAGGATGCGATCGTCACCCGCCACAATGTCTTCGGTGCCATTGCCATGGTGCACATCAAAGTCAACAATGGCCACACGGCTTAATCCATGCCGCTCTAGAGCGTATTTGGCAGCGATGGCCACGTTGTTGAAGAAACAAAAGCCCATGGCTTTGTCATGGCAAGCGTGGTGTCCCGGCGGCCGTGTGGCACAAAAAGCGTTTTCAAGTTCAGCCGCCATCACGGCATCGGTGGCTTCTAAAGCGGCACCCGCAGAGCGAAGTGCCGCAGTCCATGTATGGCAGTTGATGGACGTATCAGGGTCCAAGGCACTGTGGGCAGGCCCCCCGGCAGCGATGTCCTCCATCAAGGCATCGCTCAAACCCCGCAAGGATGCCACGTACATTCGGCCATGGGCCAATTCAATGTCGCTCAATGAAGCTGGCGCGGGCTCTCTTCGTGTGAGGGCTTGGTCCAAGCCTGTGATGAGCAACCGGTCTTCGATGGCATCTAAGCGCTGTGGACATTCAGGATGGCCTGCACCCATTTCGTGAAGCCGACAATCTGCGTGAGTGAAATAGCCTGTAGCGCCCATGGGTAACTTTGCAAAATACGTGATGGATTGACCGAAGATTCCAGCTTATCACGACACCCTGTGCGTCGACAAAGGCTAAACTCAAGGCATGCGCATTTTGTCGACCCTTTTATCTCTGCTGCTCTTGACCTGTGCTTTGGCTGTGCATGCCACAGACACCCCGAAAAAAACCAAATCGAAATCATCCAAAGCCAATGTCGCTGGCCCTGTTGCCGGCCCTGCCTATGCCAAACGGCACGACGTGAACGAATGGGCTGAGCAAATGGCGAAATCCAGTCAACTCGACGTCAAATGGGTGAAAGCCCAATTGGCCCAAGCGCGTTTCATTCCCAGCGTTCCCAAATTGATTTTGCCGCCCACGCAAATCAGCAAAAAAAACTGGAATGCCTACCAAGCACGTTTCATTGAACCCAAGCGAATTCAGGCCGGTGTGCAGTTTTGGAAAGACAACCAGAGCACTTTGGAGCGGGCAGAACAGACCTATGGGGTTCCGCCTTGGTTGGTTGTGGGCATCATCGGTGTTGAAACTTTTTATGGTCAACACACTGGTAATTTTCGGACCCTGGATGCCTTGAGCACATTGACCTTTGACTTTCCCAAGGAACACCCGCGCGCCGCAGAACGTCAAGCATTTTTCTCCAAAGAATTGGCGCAGTTTTTGCGGCTGGCGTACAAAGAAAAGATCAAACCCATCAGCATCAAGGGCAGTTATGCAGGTGCATTGGGTTTGCCCCAATTCATGCCTTCCAGCTGGGCTCAGTTTGCCGTTGATTTTGATGGCGATCAGCACATCGATTTGTTTGCCAACAAAGCAGATGTCATTGGCTCAGTGGCCCATTATTTCAAAGCTTTCCAATGGCAAACCGGCATGCCAACCCACTACCCTGTGACTTTCAATCGGGAATTGCTGGACATGGATGCGCTGATGGCGCCCGACATCTTGCCAACTTTCAGCATTGGCAATTTCTTGGCAAAAGGCGCGGTTTTAGAGGGAGATGCCCTGAACCACAAAGGTCCTTTGGCATTGATTGAATTGCTCAACGGCGACGACCTGCCAAGCTATGTGGCCGGTACCGAAAATTTCTATGCCATCACGCGTTACAACTGGAGCAGCTACTACGCGATGGCGGTGATCGAGTTAGGGCAAGCTGTGGCCGCTCGCCTGAACAATGCGAACGCAGGGGAAATGACAAAGGGTCCAGCAAGATGATGCTTCGCCAAGCATTGTCAGGGTGGGCTCCCTTTGCAATGCCTGCATGACGCTGATCATGTTGCTTGCGGCATCAGAAATTCTCGACTGATTCTGCCGCCCAGCACATTGACGCGCTCTAAGAATTGGGTGAGGTACGCATGCAAACCCGTGGCCAAAATTTCATCAATGCGGCCATAGGCCAAATCAGCGCGCAACTTGCCAGCGTGTCGCAGAGTTTCGCTTTGCATGTTGTCGGTCACCGCCTCTAAATTGTTCACCACCTCGTTCAAACTGGCGTGCAAAGAGCGTGGCATGTCAGGTCGCAGAATCAGGAGTTCTGCAACACGGTCAGGCCGAATCACATCCCGGTAGACCTTGCGGTAAATCTCAAAGCCACTGACACTGCGCAAGATCGCACTCCAATGGTAAAAGTCAAACTCTTGCGAGCCATCGACAGACGCTTCCTCTGACGCGGTCTGGGCTTGCATTGAAGAGGTACCTGCCAGTGCGGCGTTGGGCACGAAGGTGGGCAACAAAGGCAAGGCGCCAAATCGATCGTTGGGTCCTGCATGAAACTTCACATCCACCAAACGTGCCGTGTTGTCGGCTCGCTCTAGGAAAGTACCCAGGCGCATGAAGTGCAAAGACTCGTCCATCAGCATGGTGCCAACAGTGACCCCCCGTGACAAATGCGATCTGAACTTCACCCACTCAAAAAATTGACCTGGATCGGCATCAAATTCGCCAGATCGAATCATGCGGTTCACTTCCAACCAGGTTTGGTTTTGCGTCTCCCACACTTCGGTGGTGAGCGCACCGCGGACAGCCCTGGCGTTTTCGCGTGCAGCTCGCAAGCAGGAAATGATCGAGGACGGGTTGTTGGGTTCCATCACCATGAAGTGCATCACATGCTGCGGTGTCACTTGACCGTGCAACTGGGTATAGGCGGGCAACAACTCGCTGATCGACAACAAACCTTCCCAGCCGGCTTGCACCGTGGCGCTGGACTGTGGCAACAAGGAAGTTTCGTAGCTGACGTTCAACATGCGCGCGGTGTTTTCGGCACGCTCGGTGTAGCGCGACATCCAAAACAAATGATCTGCGGTGCGGCTTAGCATGGTGCTTCTTTCAAATTCTCAAAGGTTGCGCAATGGCAGGCAATGCTGCGTCTCAGGCTTGCAAAATCCAAGTGTCTTTGGTGCCACCGCCTTGCGATGAGTTGACCACCAAAGAGCCTTCTTTCAATGCCACACGGGTCAAGCCACCCGGCACCATTTGAACCGTGCGACCACTGAGGACAAACGGTCGCAAATCAATGTGACGCGGTGCCACACCACTTTCAACATAGGTAGGACAACTCGACAGACTCAAGGTTGGTTGTGCAATGTAACCCGAAGGATTGGCGATCAATGCAGTCCGAAATTCCTCAATTTCCGACTGGGTGGATGCAGGACCGACGAGCATGCCGTACCCGCCCGCACCGTGCACCTCCTTGACCACCAAGTCTTTCAAATTTGCCAAGGTATAGGCCAAGTCGTCAGGCTTGCGACACATGAATGTGGGTACGTTGTTCAAGATGGGCTTCTCACCCAAATAGAACGCGATCATTTGTGGCACATAGGGGTAGATGGATTTGTCATCGGCAACGCCCGTTCCCACGGCATTGCAGATGGCCACATTGCCAGCACGGTAGGCGTCCATCAAACCAGCGCAACCCAGGGTTGACGTGGGCCGAAACACCTTGGGATCGAGAAAGTCATCGTCAACACGGCGGTAGATGACATCGACGCGCTTGGGGCCGCGGGTGGTTCGCATGTACACAAACTGGTCTTTGACAAACAAGTCTTGACCTTCCACCAAATCAGGGTAATGGGCCACAGGTGCGACGCGGTGGCGGCTGAACAATTCTGGAAACAAGCGCATCATCATCTTGCGATCTTCCAGCATGTAACTCACACCACTGGGGACGCGCAAGTTGTCTTCCAACACGTAGTACTCGCCCTCCCCTTGTGCATTCGGTGCGCGCACAATGTCAATGCCGCTGATGTGGGCGTAAATTTGGTGCGGCACGTCCACCCCCATCATCTCGGGACGGAATTGCGCGTTGTTCAAAATTTGATCGGCTGGAATGATGCCTGCTTTGATGATCTCTTGGTCGTGGTAGACATCGTGAATGAAGCGGTTGAGGGCCGTGACACGTTGTACCAAGCCCTTTTCCATGCTTTGCCACTCGTGAGCGGGAATGATGCGCGGAATCAGGTCAAAGGGAATGAGCCGCTCGGTGCCCGAACCACTTTCGTCTTTGTCCCCATAAACAGCAAAGGTGATGCCCACCCGCCGAAAAATCATTTCAGCCTCTTCGCGGCGCGCCAGCATCGCGCTGCTGCTTTGATTGGCTAACCAATCGGCATAGGCTTTGTAATGGGCCCTGACAGGACTGCCTGGCTCGGTGGCGGTCGCCTGACTGTACATCTCATCAAATCGCTGCATCTGACTTCACTCCTGTTTTTTGAAAAGCAAGATGCATACCCGCACCCCCCATGCCCAAGGCATGCTCATGGCACTTTGAAGTGCCAATAGCGTCGCTGCCGGTTTCGCTCACACTCTAGCGCGTGTGGTGCTTGGCTTTGCCAATAGGCTGCCCCGCACAGGGGCGTCATGGCCAAAGGCACTCCCAACTGGGCATACCGTGCAAGCACTTGAGGTGAAGGATGACCATAGCGATTTCGATACCCTGCTTGAACCACTGCCCATTGCGGCAACAATTGTTGTACAAAATCCAAGCCCGAGGAAGTTTGGCTTCCATGATGCGGTACCAACAAAAAATCCACCTTGTGAAGTGCATGCGCCTTTAGCAAAGCTTGCTCTTGCGGCGCCTCGATGTCGCCAACCAGCAAAGCACTGGCAGGCCATCCATCATGCCCGTCTTGCATCCCTTGGCCTTGATGTGCATCAATTCGCAACACACAACTGAGGCCATTGGCGCTTTTCGCAAGGGGATAGTCGGCCATCGCAGGATGCAAGACTTCGAATTGAACCCCATCCCAGGTCCACTTTTGGCCCGCAGAGCACCGGTGCACTTCACGCAATTGCGCCAATGGGTGGCCCGCCTCCAAAGATGTCCACACATCAGCTTGAAGATGGGATGCCAACACAGCAGCCGCACCCCCTGTGTGATCGCTGTCACGGTGACTCAGCATCAAGCGGTCTAAGTCAACCCCCATGCGTGACATGAACGGCACCAGCACACGTTGACCTGCATCCGCATCAGCACCCCAGGTCGGCCCCGTGTCGTACAGCAAGGCATGGTGTGCGGTTCTGAGCAGCAACGCATTGCCTTGACCAATGTCCAGCGCCCACAAATCAAATTGACCCCAAATGGGCCTGGGCACTTGCCACATGAGAACGGGCAACAACCACAACGCGCCCCAATACCGGATCGCCCTAGGCCATTTTTGAAAACCGAGCCATGCACCGCAGACGGCCAACATCGTCAGTCCCAAAGGTGCTTGCGCAAAATGCCAGACGCCAGAGGGCCATTCCGACAGCCATGTCAAAAACCACATCAAAGGCTGAAATGCGCCCGCTGCCACATGCCACAAAGGCTGCCAAAAACAGCCCGCCAAAGCCAGCGGGGTCACACACAAAGTCACCCAAGGTATGGCGATCAAATTGGCCAACACGCCCGACACCGACAATTGACCAAAAAACAAAATGGACAAGGGCGCCAAAGCCACGGTCACCACCCATTGCTCGCGAACCAGCGATTTGAAATAAGTCAACACGCGACTGACCAACATGAAGCGAAAATTCGCAATCGGCCTGGCTTGCACCATTTTGGCGTCTTGAGTCTCTAAATTGGTGCGTTGCGACGTGACGCCTGGGTCTGCCAGGATCAAGGATCCCACAGCCACAAAGCTCAGCCAAAAGCTCGCTTGCAACAAGGCCCATGGGTCCCAACAACTCACAGCCCACAAGGCCAATGTCCAACTGCCATACCATGGCCAACGCACACCTCGCCATTTCAACACCGTCAAAACCAACAGCATCAAAACGGTTCGTTGTGCGGGCAAGCCCCAACCACAAAAAACGGCATAGCTGATGGCCACCAGACAGCCCCCCACGGATGCGGCAAAGGGTACCGGACAACGCAAGCACAGCACACTTCCCCGTCGCGCGGAAGCTCGCCAACCCCAGCCCAACAAGGCTGAAGCAAGCCAAGCCAGCATGGTGATGTGCAGACCAGAAATGCTCATCAAATGCGCCACTCCAGTTGCCCTGAAAATCTGCCAATCGGTTGACGCAATCTCGGCTTGATCACCCATCACCAAAGCAGCAATCAAGCCCGCTGAAGATTGGGCGCCCATCGCGTTGGCCTGCAGCGTAGCGTGAATTTGTGATCGCACTTGTTGACGCCATCGATCGACAGGATAGCGCCAAGAACTGCTGAGCTTGTTGGGAGGCCTTTGGCCCTTGCCCGCATGAACACTGCCTGTTGCCATGATGCCCAATTCCCACAAACGCAACTCTTCGTCAAAACCACCCGGATTCAGACTGCCATGGGGCAACTTCAGCCGAACCTGAAACTGCCACTGATCACCTGCTTGAAGGTTCTGCCACAGCGGCAAGTCCATGCTGCGGGGTGCCTCCCAATCGGACCAATGGAACTCAATGAATTTGGGAACCTTGACCTCCTCATCTGAAGAGGCCAAGCTTGCGCGCAGAACCCGCCCGCGAAATACAACACCCTTGTCACCCATGCGAGGCAATGACGCCACCTCAACCACAGCATGCAGGTCTTGTCCTTCCCACCGTGGATTCAATGCGCCTTGCATTTGGAATGTGCAGCGTGCATTGACCACAGCGCACGCCAGCCATGCAATTGCCCCCCAAACCGCCAAACGGTGTATCGCCCAAGGTAAATGGTGTTGGACTGCATGCGCTTGGCAACGGTCAAGCCAGAACGCAACTGCAAGCACCGTTAAAGCACCTGCAAGGCTCGTCAAGGTCCACGCAACAGGCCATAAACTTTCTTGCTGTAATTGAAGCGCAGTTCCCAAAAGCCAAGCACCGATCCAACCCGGTAACCATCGCCACATGCATGAGCCTTTCCGCTTGGCCAAGGATGGCGCGGCTTTTGCTAGTTTAGACAGCCCAAGCTGTACTTTCGATGCAGCCGCTGTTGCGCTTACTTGCATTTATGTCCATTCACGTCGCACTGCACCATGTCACACATTACCGGTATGACCGGCCTGTCCAGTTGGGTCCTCAAGTCATCCGCCTGCGACCCGCACCGCACAGCCGAAGTCACATCCTGTCCTACAGCCTGAAGGTAGAACCCGAAAACCACTTCATCAATTGGCAGCAAGACCCTTTCTCGAATTACCAAGCCCGCTTGGTCTTTCCTCAAAAAACCACTGAATTCAAAGTGACGGTTGATCTGGTCACGGAAATGGCCGTCTTCAATCCGTTTGACTTTTTCTTAGAGCCCAGCGCTGAGCATGTGCCCTTGACCTACCCCCCGGCGTTGAAGGAGGCGCTCACCCCTTATTTGGAAAAACTGCCAAGCACACCGTTGTTTGAGAAGTACCTCGACACCCTCGAGAAAAAACGGCAAAAAACAATTGATTTTTTGGTGCAGATCAACCAGCAGGTCTACAAAGACATCCACTACCTCATCAGGATGGCCCCAGGGGTTCAGACTCCCGAAGAAACTTTGAAATTGGGAAGTGGCTCTTGCCGTGATTCCGCATGGCTGCTGGTTCAGTTGTTGCGCCACATGGGATTGGCAGCGCGCTTTGTTTCGGGCTATTTGATACAACTCACACCCGATGTGAAATCTCTGGACGGCCCCAGTGGTACGGAAGTCGATTTCACCGATTTGCATGCTTGGTGCGAGGTTTACCTGCCCGGTGCGGGTTGGATTGGTTTAGACCCCACCTCTGGGCTGCTTGCCGGTGAGGGTCACCTGCCATTGGCGTGTACGCCCCAACCCGCCAGTGCAGCACCCATCGAAGGCTTGATGGACAAAGCAGAGGTTGAGTTCAGCCATGAAATGAAGATCACGCGAATCTTCGAATCACCCCGCGTCACCCAACCTTACACCGAGGAACAATGGGCCGAGGTTTTGGCCTTGGGCGAACAAGTCGATCAATCTTTGTTGGCTGGTGATGTCCGTCTGACCATGGGCGGTGAGCCCACTTTTGTCGCCACCGAAAACCGTGATGCCGCTGAATGGAACACTGACGCACTGGGGCCCACCAAACGTGGTTTGGCCACAGAGTTGGTGCACAAATTGAGGCAGCGATACGGACAAGGTGGTTTTCTGCATTTTGGTCAAGGCAAGTGGTACCCAGGTGAGCAATTGCCACGCTGGGCCCTCAGCATTCATTGGCGCGCAGATGGGCAGCCGTGTTGGCAAGACCCAGGTTTGTTTGCAGATGAGCGCGTTGCACATCACTACACCCCACAAGATGCGCAAAGGTTCATTGCGACTTTGACCACCGAGTTAGGCGTCTCAAGCGCCCACATCAAGCCGGCTTATGAAGACACTTGGTACTACCTGTGGCGCGAACGTCGACTGCCGGTCAACGTCGACCCTTTCGATTCTCGGCTCGACGATGAATTGGAACGTGCCCGACTGCACCGCGTTTTTGCCCAAGGACTGGACCGCGAAGTGGGCTACCTGTTGCCCCTCCAGGCCCGCGATCCCAGCACGGATTGTGAGTCGACCACCACTTGGCAAAGCGGGCCTTGGTTTGTGCGTGACGAGCGCCTCTACCTGATGCCGGGTGACTCTGCCATGGGTTGGCGCCTGCCCCTGGATTCCTTGCCTTGGTCGGCTGCCACCGACCGGAATGTGTTGATTGCGCAAGATCCCTATGCACCTCGTGCGCCTTTGTCGCAGGGGCAAGTCATCAACCGCGTCACCGCACCCCCTCAAACAACCGTCGTTTCGCAAAGACGAGAAGCAACATCGCTCACCACGTCACCCGCCATCCAGGCACCCGAACGCTTTACTTCAGACAAGCAGACCGTGCGGACTGCCTTGTGCGTCGAGATTCGCGACCCTCGACGCGCAAATGGCCCTGTGGCTTTGAAAGATGCGACAACAGATGCCAACGCGCAAGGCGTGTTGTATGTGTTCATGCCGCCTCTTGCACGGCTTGAAGATTATTTGAACCTGCTGCGTGCCATCGAAAACACTGCACAGCGACTTCAAATGAAGTTGGTGTTGGAAGGTTATCCTGCGCCGCGCGATCCGCGATTGAAGTTGTTGCAAGTGACACCCGACCCTGGTGTGATCGAGGTCAACATTCACCCCGCAAACACTTGGAA
This sequence comes from Betaproteobacteria bacterium, assembly GCA_009928125.1. GTDB lineage: Bacteria > Pseudomonadota > Gammaproteobacteria > Burkholderiales > Burkholderiaceae_C > Limnohabitans_A. The sequence continues at coordinate 7,235 of RFVJ01000015.1, read as the reverse complement.
AGAAGTGGTAGAACACACCGAGTTTCTTTACCAAGCGGCATTTGAAACGCGCTTGAGTGCCGAGAAATTCATGACGGACGGCAGACACACAGGCACTGGGGGCGGCAATCACGTGGTGATGGGCGGTGCCACACCACAAGACAGCCCCTTCTTACGGCGCCCCGAAGTGTTGGCCAGCTTGCTGCTGTATTGGCACAACCACCCCAGCCTCAGTTACTTGTTCAGTGGCATGTTCATAGGTCCCACCAGCCAAGCACCCCGTGTGGACGAAGCGCGCAACGACCAAGTTTATGAACTTGAAATTGCCTTGCGTGAAATTGTTCGGAATCGCCAAATTCACGGACACAGCATGCCACCCTGGTTGCTGGACCGCAGCTTGCGCAACATCTTGGTCGACATGACAGGCAACACGCACCGCAGCGAGTTTTGCATCGACAAGATGTACTCGCCCGACTCAGCCACCGGCCGTCTGGGCTTGCTTGAATTGCGCGCCTTTGAAATGCCGCCCCATGCACGCATGAGTGTGGTTCAGCAATTGTTGTTGCGCGCCTTGGTCGCTCGATTTTGGGATGCGCCCTACACCGCACCCGTGACGCGTTGGGGCACCACCTTGCACGACCGCTTCATGTTACCGACCTTCGTCCAAATGGATTTTGATGATGTGCTCACTGAACTGGGCGATGCAGGTTTTCATTTCGATCCCGCCTGGTTTGCGCCGCACTTTGAATTCAGGTTTCCGAGAGTGGGCGAATTTTGCGTGGATGCCATTCAAGTCACATTGCGCAATGCACTGGAACCCTGGCACGTCATGGGTGAAGAAAGCACGTCAAGTGGCACCGCTCGTTATGTCGACTCTTCCTTGGAGCGATTGGAAGTGCATGTCACTGGCCTCAACCCCAGCCGATACACGGTGACGGTCAATGGCCATGCCTTGCCTTTACAAGCCACGGGCACGGCGGGTGAGTTTGTGGCCAGCGTGCGCTACAAAGCTTGGAACCCGCCTTCCTCCTTGCATCCCAGCATTGGCGTGCATGCACCGCTCACAGTGGATGTGCTGGACACTTGGATGAAACGCTCGATCGGTGGCGCGCAGTACCATGTGGCCCACCCAGGCGGTCGCAATTACGACACCCTGCCCGTCAATGCCTATGAGGCTGAAAGTCGCCGATTGGCTCGATTTTTCAGAATGGGCCACACACCCGGTCGCATGGCCATGCCGCCCGCCAACATTGAATTGGCAGCCAGTCCAGAATTTCCGTTCACATTGGATCTGCGACGGGTCAGATGAGGTGACAATTGACGCATTGTGGAATTTAACAACAAGCTTTTTTCTGCCAACACCCAAGGCACGCAAGGCACGGGCGCTTCAGCGGCCATGGTTCAAGCCATCGTCAGTGACATCGATCTGGCCCCCACAGGTCACTGGGATGAGATGCGAGGCGGCGTCAGCAAGGTGTCCGACGTCCCCAAGCATTTGTCTGCAGCCAAGCAAACTGCCAGCACCGCTTGGACAGCTTTTTTATCGCATTTAGGTTCTGATGGCATTCAAAGTTTGCCCGCACGTCACGACGCGATGATGCGGCAAGTTCGCGACAACGGCATGACTTACAACGTTTATGCCAATGCCGACCAACCCCAACGTCCTTGGTCCCTCGACTTGCTGCCGCTGCTGTTAACGCCACAAGATTGGTCGCAAATCGAAACCGGCGTGGTCCAGCGCATGCGCCTGCTAGAGGGCATCATGTCCGATGTCTACGGCATGCAGCATCTTTTGAAACAAGGCGCCATTCCCTATGCGTTGGTCCAAGGCCATGCGGGCTATTTGCATGCCATGCAAGGCAGCTCACCGGTGGGCGGGCGGTATTTGAATTTGGCCGCCTTCGATCTGATCAGAGGGCCTGATGGTTGCTGGTGGTTGTTGTCGCAAAGAACGCAAGCGCCCTCAGGTTTGGGCTATTTGCTGGAAAACCGCCAAATCATTTCCAATCAGTTTTCGCGTGCCTTTGAAGCCATGCCTGTGCGCGCGTTGGCAGAATCCTATCGTTCCTTTGTCAATGCGCTGAAGCAGCGAACCCGTGCTGGCATGCAGGCCCACATTGCTTTGCTGACACCCGGCCCCTACAACGAAACTTATTTCGAACAAGCTTATTTGGCACGCTACTTGGGCCTCTCGCTGGTACAAGGCAATGACTTGCTGGTTCGTGACGAAAAGCTGTATCTGAAAACCTTGGAAGGCCTTCAGCCTGTCCATGGCTTGCTCAAGCGAGTCGACGATGACTGGCTCGATCCCTTAGAACTTCGTGCGGAGTCCACCTTGGGCGTACCGGGCTTGTTGCAAGCCGTTCGAGCGGGCAATGTCTTGGTGGTCAACACGCCGGGTTCAGGCTTCTTAGAGTCCAATGCGCTGCTGGGTTTTCTGCCGAAGTTGTCGCAAACGCTTTTGCAAGAAGAGTTGCTGTTGCCCGCCATTCCCAGTTGGTGGTGTGGCGAACAAGCCGCCATGCAAAATGTGTTGCCGCGACTTCAAGAATGCGTCATCAAACCCACTTACCCCTACACCCCAGGTCGCACCAGTTTTGAACCTGTGATGGGGCATCGCCTCGATTGGCAAGATTTAGAAGCTTGGCAAGCGCGCATTCAAGACGATCCCGAAGCTTACACCGTGCAAAGTTTGGTTCCGCTGTCGCACACACCGACCTTTGCCGACTTGCGCTCGATGCCATCACGTCCGGTCATCTTGCGTGTCTTTGTGTTGGCCCATGAAGATGGCGGCTGGCAAGTCTTGCCCGGCGGCTTGGCGCGGCTGGGCACTCAAAATGGCATTGCTTCCATGCAGCAGGGTGGCAGCAGCGCCGATGTCTGGGTCTTGGCAGACAAGGCCGCTGTGAATGCGTCTGTGGCTGCAGCCCCCCATCAGCCGACTGCCCCAGAAGCCGTTTTTGTGGCCCGCTCGCAGCGCCATCGCTTGGTCACCAGCCGTGCCGCTGAAAATTTATTTTGGATGGGACGTTACTCAGAACGCACAGAAAACACCTTGAGGCTGTCCAAACTGGCCCTCAACAGCTTGAACAGTGAAGCGCAGCACAGCCCCCCTTTGTTGGATTGGCTCACTCAACTTTGCGTGGCACATGGTTTGGTCAATTCTGGCGTTGTGCAAGACCAGCCATCGAAACGGCTGTTTGAACAGGCGCTGATTTCAGGCTTTTGGGACACCCAACACACCACGGGTGTAGGCTACAACTTGCGTGCCATCAAGTTGGCCGCTGCGGCCGTGCGCGAACGTTTGTCACCCGAACATTGGTCTTTGATTGAACAAACTGAAAATGCCTTTTTCCAGTCGCAAGAACAGGATGCGCCTGTGGCAACCAGCGTCTGGGCACAGCAACTCTTGGCCCGAACCAGCCAACTGATGGCCGCCCTGACGGGTGCTCAAACCGATCGCATGTCACGCGACGATGGTTGGCGTCTCTTGTCGATTGGCCGTCACATCGAGCGTCTGGATTTTTTGGCGCATGCCTTGGCCACAGCCATTGAAACTGGATGCCTCCATCGCCAAGCAGGTTTCGATGCGGTGCTGGCTTTGTTCGACAGCACCATCGCCTTTCACGCGCAGTACCAGCAAAGTCGGACCTTGGGGGCCATGCTGGAGTTGCTGCTGACGCACACAGACAATCCGCGCGCCCTGGGATGGGTTGCGCAAACCTTGCGAGGTCGCTTGGCCAAAATGGGCCACCTCGCCAACGGCGCCACCGAGGACATGTCGCGCCAAATACCCATCTTGTCGGAAGTTGATTTCGCATCACTTTCAGCAGACGGTCTGCACCCTCGTGCTGAATTGCTGGCGCTGCTTGGTCAATGCCGCCAAACGGCTCGCAGTGTTTCAGACCAATTGAACAGTTTGTTTTTTTCACACAGTGATGAAGCACAACGCAGCGTTGGCGCAAGTTAAGTTGGGTGCTTATGAAACTTCGCATCACACACGAAACCCTCTACAGCTACAGCCCCACGGTGGTCACCGCGCAGCATGTGGCACACCTCGAGCCTGTCAATACGGCCTGCCAAACCTGCCTCTCCCATGTGTTCGGCACCTTGCCAGACTCTCCCAAGCGTCGGCGTCAAAGCGACGCGTTTGGCAACCAACGCGTCTATTTTTCTCTGCCCGTTGCGCACAACACCTTGCAGGTTCATGCGCAATCGACGCTGGAAACCTGTCCCTTGCCGCTTGAACTGGCCACCTCTTTGCAAGACCATGGCAACACGCTCACATGGGAACAAGCCCATGACGCCTACACCTACAGGGCAGGCCAAGCCAGCGACGACGCAACCCCATTTGCTTATGCTTCACACCATGCCCCCGTTGACCAAGCATTCAAACGCTATGCGCTTGTCAGCTTTAAGCCTGGCAGGCCCTTGATAGAAGCGGTCCGTGATCTGATGCAACGCATCCACACTGAATTCAACTACGAATCCTTCAGCACCGATATCAGCACCCCTGCTCTCACAGTGCTTTCCAACAAAAGAGGATTTGTTGACAGAACCACCCCCCGGACAAGCTCGCCTGATTGGCAGCGATGCATCCCATGCATGGGTCTCTTTGCGCGTGCCCCACAGGGATGCTTCTGCGGGTACAGAATCTTGGTACGATTTCGATCCCACCAACAATCGAGAAGGCTGGTGCAGTCCGGGCGAAGACTATGTGCGCTTGGCTGTGGGCCGCGATTTTGCAGACGTTTCACCCTTGCGAGGCGTCTTGCAAGGGGGTACGAACCACACGTTGCAGGTCAATGTCACTGTGGCGCCGATTTAATTTTTGAAACTGAGATCAACATGTCTGTCTACAAACGCCTCGAAACACTTCACATCACACTGCCCCCCGTTGCAACGCCTGCAGCGGCCTATGTGCCCTATGTCAAAACTGGCCATTTGGTGTTCCTCAGCGGCCACATTTCCAAAAAAGACGGTCAAGTCTGGGCTGGCCAGCTTGGCAAGAACATTCAAACCGAAGAAGGGAAACTGGCTGCGCGCGCAGTGGCCATTGATCTCTTGGGCACCTTGCATGCAGCTGTGGGCGATCTTAATCAGGTCAAACGCATTGTCAAAGTGATGAGCCTGGTCAATTCCACGGCCGACTTTACCGAGCAACATCTGGTCACCAACGGTTGCAGTGAATTGCTGGGCCAAGTGTTTGGCGATGCGGGCATTCATGCCCGCAGTGCCTTCGGTGTCGCGCAATTGCCGATGGGTGCCTGTGTCGAAATTGAATTGATTGCTGAAATCGCTTGAGCCATATTCAACAAATTCACCACATTGTTCATTTTTGCAAGTTCTTGGAAAGGCAATGCATAAATTGAAGTTTTGAGAGGAGAAATGTCGATTTCCTGTAAAAAATAGTATCTTTTAATTAAATTAATGATTACAAGGTACCTATAAATGTATACAAAAAGAATTAACATGAGTTCTTAAGTCAACATTTAAACAAGGAAATCTGTCATGAAACCTCTCTGCGTCAGCTTCGTTGAACAAGATCAGCATTTGGCAGATCAGGTGCTGACGCACCTGAGCAGCACAGGCATGCACGGCATTCACTGCAAGGATCCTGACGAACTGAATCAACATCATGCGCAAGGCACCTGCGATGTGGTGATCTTGGATGCGGTCACCTTGGGCGAACAAAGTCTGACCCTGGCCTCGCAATTTGCCAAACACCCCGAACTTCGCGTCATCATGGTGGCGCCGGCCGCTCAGCCCGAAGAAAGAATTGCAGCCATTGCGGCGGGTGCTGATGTGTGCATCAGCAAGCCTTTCAACACCATCGAGTTGATCGCCATCGTGCAACGTTTGGCCGCTCGGCTTCCCCGCACCGTCAAAACAGGTTGGACCATTGACCCCGTCAGAGCACTTCTAACGGGCCCGGCCAACAATGCCATTGACCTGACTGCCATGGAAACGGTGCTTCTGACGCAATTGGCCTTGGCCCCCGAGCAAGCCTTGCGCAGCGATGCCCTCGAAAAGGCCATCTGGGGCCTTTCAGACTTTTACAACAACAAGCGATTGCAGGTGTGCGTGTCCCGTTTGCGTAAAAAATTAACGCATCGGCATGGCCCAGAAGAGCTGCTGGCCACCTGCTGGCGTTCTACTTACCAATTTGTGCCGCGCATGCATTTCGCGCCAAAACACTGATGCCCATTGGCGCCAACAACAAGGCACCTCAAAAGGTGCCTTGCTTGTTCAACGCAGTGACCGCCTGTTTATTCCACGCGTGAGATTTGTGTCGGTTTAAACCCAAGATCAGCGGCTTTGCCTTTGCGTGCACGGGCTGCACGCGCATTGTTCAAACTGCGAATTTCCAAAGTCTCTTCACGGTCTTTGCCACCACGGCCAATGCCCGTCAGCTTCACACTGCGGGTGTATGCCGCTGCGCCGGCCAACGTGTCTTTGGCTTCGAGGTCCAACAACATCAAACCGCGCCCGCCTTTCTCCATCAACTTGAGTTCGCTGATTTCAAATGTGAGTATGCGGCCACCTGTGGAGGCACAAGCGACATGCGTGGCGGCTGGCATGGCTGAAGCGCCCACGGCAGGTGTGGCACTGGAACCCGACACATGGGAGGGGGCGCACACCGATTCACCCTCACCCACGGTGATGAATGATTTACCGCCTTTCTGGCGAGAGGTCATGTTTTCCACGGTGGCCATGAAGCCATACCCACCCGAACTGGACAACAACAAAGTGGCATTGGCAGGACCCGCAAAGAAATGCGCCACTTGCGTCCCCGCCTCCAGTTCAATCAAGGTGGTGATGGGTTGACCATCCCCCCGTGCGCCAGGCAAGGACGCCACAGGCACAGAGTACACGCGACCACCGCCCTTTTGAGCGGTACCAAATGCCAACAAGGTGTCGACCGTTCGGCATTCAAAGGTGCCATACAAACCATCGCCCGACTTGAATGCAAAACTGCTGGCGTCGTGACCATGGCCTTGGCGTGCACGCACCCAGCCTTTTTGTGACACCACCACCGTGACAGGTTCATCCACCACTTTGACTTCGGCCACAGCCTTCTTCTCTTCTTGAATGAGGGTGCGGCGTGGGTCTGCAAAAGTCTTGGCGTCTTGCTCAATTTCCTTGACCATCAAACGTTTGAGCGCCGATGGATTGGCCAATATTTCTTCAAGCTGAGTTTGCTCGGTGCGCAACTCTTTGAGCTCTTGCTCAATCTTGATGCCTTCCAAGCGGGC
>RFVJ01000140.1 GCA_009928125.1 Betaproteobacteria bacterium | reverse complement strand
CCTGATGCGTCCCTATGTGCAAGAGTTGGCCAAAGTGGCGGAGGACACCTTCATCAGTTGCTACCCCAACGCGGGCTTGCCCAACCCCATGAGTGACACCGGCTTTGATGAAACGCCCGAAGTCACCAGCCGTTTGCTGCATGAATTTGCAGCGGAAGGTTTGGTCAACATTGTGGGCGGCTGTTGCGGCACCACGCCAGATCACATTGGCGCCATCCAACAGGCCGTGAGCCCCTTGGCCCCTCGCGGCTTGCACACGGCGGCTTTTTACAAGGAAGCCGCTTAAGCTGCACCCTTTTTAAGAGGGCGCCTTGATTTGGTGCGCGCCATTTCAGTTTTGCATGATTGTTGTGCAACCATGATCTGTTCTGCGCGCTCAATTTGGACGAGTATGTTTCATGTGCTGAAGTTTTGCGTCAAAACAGTTCACATCGCCCCTAGCAAATACCTTTCAGTCACAAAATAAACAGGGTCGACTGCGAGTTGGCCCGTTGTTTGCATGGTGCTTCTTTTCTCAATGAATCGTCTTCAATGAAAAGAGGTTGCCATGTCTGAGTTCTTTGACCCGTACAACGCCGATCGCCCCTTGATGCTGAAATGCAGCTGCGGTCGCGATCACGCACCCGCAGACCATCACGCTGAAGTTGCAGCCGATGCTGCAGCCGCCACCTTGCGTGCACGATCAGAGACTGCAGAATTTGAGGCCTACAGCCAAGAATTCATCGAAGCGACCTTGGTCAAGGCCTTGTTTCCACAAGACCAAGAGCGCCGAAATTTTTTGCGCGCAGTGGGCCAAAAAACCGCCATGGCCGCGATTGCCAGCGTGCTACCAGTGGCCAGCCTGCAAGCCATGGCGCAAGAAAAAGGACCGCTTGAAAAACCAAACTTGAAGATTGGTTTTATTCCAATCACTTGCGCCACACCGCTCATCATGGCGCACCCTTTGGGCTTCTACAGCAAGCAAGGCTTGAATGTGGAGGTCACCAAAACAGCAGGTTGGGCTTTGATTCGCGACAAGATGATCAACAAGGAATATGACGCGTCGCACTTTTTGTCGCCCATGCCTTTGGCCATCAGCATGGGGCTGGGTGCCAACACCACACCCATGAATGTGGCCACCATTCAAAACGTTAACGGCCAAGCCATTACCTTGAGCCTCAAGCACAAAGACAACCGCGATCCCAAGAACTGGAAGGGCTTCAAGTTTGGTGTGCCGTTTGATTACTCCATGCACAACTTCTTGCTTCGCTACTACTTGGCAGAAAACGGTTTGAACCCCGACACCGATGTGCAAATTCGCGTCATTCCACCGGCAGAGATGGTGGCCAACTTGCGCGCCGGCAACATCGATGGTTTCTTAGGCCCCGATCCATTCAACCAGCGCGCAGTATTTGATGAAGTGGGCTTCATTCACATGCTGACCAAAGACTTGTGGAATGGCCATCCTTGCTGTGCGTTTGGCACCAGCACAGAGTTCATCCAAAAAAATCCGAACACATTTGCGGCGCTGTATCGCGCGGTGCTCACCTCAGCTGCCATGGCGCGCTTGCCGGGCAATCGTGAATTGATTGCCAAGGTGATTTCGCCCACGCAGTATTTGAATCAGCCAGAGGCGGTGATCAGCCAAGTGTTGACTGGCAAGTTTGCAGATGGTCTGGGCAAGATTCAAAACGTGCCCGATCGTGCAGATTTTGACCCGATGCCTTGGCAGAGTCTGGCGGTGTGGATGCTGACGCAAATGAAGCGTTGGGGTTACATCAAAGGCAATGTGGACTACAAACAAATTGCCGAAAAAGTTTTCTTGATCACCGATGCGCGCAAGCACATGAAGGACTTAGGTCAACCCGTACCTGCTGGCTCGGCTTACATCAAGCACAAGATCATGGGCAAAGAGTTTGATGCTGCGAAGCCCGAAGAGTATTTGAAAACCTTTGCCATTCACAAGATGGGTTGATTGTGAACACCCTTTCAATTAACTTTCGAGCCGCATTGGTTTCATTTTTGATCTTGGTTTTTTTCTTAGGCGCGTGGCAGCTTTCATCGCAAGGCCCTTCCATTGGCGGTGCAATGAAAGCAGGCGCCACGGCTGAAGAAATTGAATATCAAAAGATGATGGGCAAAGACCCAGGCGCCAGCAAGAGTACCGGTTTTCCGCCCCCCGTTGAGGTGGCCAAGGCCATCGTGAAGCAGTTGTCCAATCCGTTTTACGACAACGGCCCGAACGACAAAGGCATTGGCATTCAGTTGGCACATTCTTTGGGACGTGTTGGTTTGGGTTTTGCTTTGGCGGTGCTGGTAGCGTTGCCACTTGGATTTTTGATCGGCATGTCGCCGCTCATGCAGAAAGCTTTTGATCCCTTCATCCAAGTGTTGAAGCCCATCAGCCCACTGGCATGGATGCCGCTGGCTTTGTATACCTTGAAAGACTCCAGCATCAGCGGCATTTTTGTGATCTTCATTTGCTCCGTTTGGCCCATGCTCATCAACACCGCGTTTGGTGTGGCATCGGTCAAGCGTGAATGGTTGAACGTGGCCAACACCTTAGAAGTGAATCCACTGCGCAAAGCATTCTTGGTGATCTTGCCCGCGGCTGCGCCCACCATTGTGACTGGCATGCGCATCAGCATGGGCATCGCATGGTTGGTGATTGTGGCGGCCGAAATGTTGGTGGGCGGCACAGGCATTGGTTACTTCGTTTGGAACGAGTGGAACAACTTGTCATTGGTGAATGTGATTTTTGCGGTGCTGGTGATTGGCGTGGTGGGCATGTTGCTCGACATGGCATTTGCCAAATTGCAAAAAGGGGTGACCTATGTTGAATGAACTGAAAGTGTCCCATGGCCCTCTGGCCCAACCCGGTTTTTTGAAAATCGAAAAATTGGCCAAGACTTATGTAGCAGACAAGCCTGTGTTTGCCGATGTGTCCTTCACGGTGGCGCGCGGTGAGTTCGTTTGCATCATTGGCCACTCTGGGTGTGGCAAAACCACCGTGTTGAACGTCTTGGCCGGATTGGACACGGCCACTGAAGGCCATGCCTTCATGGACGGCCGTGAAATTGCCGGCCCCAGCTTAGAGCGCGGCGTGGTGTTTCAAAGCCACGCGCTGATGCCTTGGTTGACGGTGCGTCAAAACATCGCGTTTGCCGTGAAGTCCAAATGGCCAGAATGGAAAACTCCGCAAATCAATGTGCATGTCGAAAAGCATGTTGACATGGTGGGCTTGTTGCCAGCCATCGATAAAAAACCCAGTCAATTATCGGGTGGTATGAAACAGCGTGTGGGCATTGCGCGCGCGTTTGCCATTCAACCCAAGATGCTGCTGCTGGACGAACCTTTCGGTGCATTGGACGCACTGACGCGCGGCACCATTCAAGATGAACTCATGGGCATTGTTCGCCAAACGCAGCAAACGGTTTTCATGATCACGCACGATGTGGACGAAGCCATTTTGTTGTCGGATCGCATCTTGCTCATGAGCAACGGCAACGAAGTCAATGGTCGCTACGTGCCCGGCGGTTTGGCAGAGGTGGTGCAAAACCCCTTGCCACGCGACCGAACCCGTGCACAACTGCACCACTTTCCTGGTTACTACGACCTGAGAAATCACATAGTGGATTTCTTGGTTTCGCGCGCCAAAGCGCATTGATTTTCAATTCAACTTTTCAAGAGGAAACACATGAACCGCTTAGACGTGACAGAAAAAATCATCAGCACCAAAGTGTCCAAGGGTATCAAATGGAGCGATGTGGCCGACAAAGTCGGCCTGTCCAAAGAATGGGTGACAGCTGCCTGCTTGGGTCAAATGACCTTGGATGCCAAGCAAGCCAAAATCATTGGCAAGATTTTTGGCCTGACGGCTGAAGAACAAAAGTGGTTGCAAGTGGTGCCTTACAAAGGCTCTTTGCCCACACCTGTGCCCACCGATCCCCTCATTTATCGATGGTACGAAATTGTGAGTGTCTATGGCACCACCATCAAAGAACTCATTCACGAAGAGTTTGGCGACGGCATCATGAGCGCGATTGATTTCAGCATGGACATTGTGCGTGAGCCCGACCCCAAAGGCGACCGTGTGAACGTGGTGTTGTCTGGCAAATTCTTGCCTTACAAGCAGTATTGATACTGAGAATGCCTTGGGCGTGGTTAAAATAGCCACTTCCCAAGGAGCGTTGCAGCCCGCCAGCCACTCAGGCCGCGGGTCAGGCTTGGGGCTTCAAACGGGGCGTTGCCCTTTCTCATTTGCAAACTACGCTCACCTGCGATCCAAGGGGTGAGTTTTGTCTGTTGCTGTTCCGCCGTTAAAGCTGTCTGGTCTTGAGCCTGTCTCTATAGGCACGGATTCCTTGTTTGTGAACATTGGTGAGCGCACCAACGTCACAGGCTCTAAAGCCTTCGCCCGCATGATTTTGAACGGCGAATACGAACAAGCTTTGGCCGTGGCCCGTCAGCAGGTCGAAAACGGCGCACAGATCATTGACATCAACATGGACGAAGCCATGTTGGACAGCCAAGCGGCCATGGTTCGTTTCTTGAACCTCATTGCCTCCGAGCCCGACATTGCCCGCGTGCCCATCATGATCGACTCCTCCAAGTGGAGCGTGATTGAAGCCGGCCTGCGCTGCATTCAAGGCAAAGGCATCGTCAACTCCATCAGCATGAAAGAAGGCGTCGATGCCTTCAAACAACAAGCGCATTTGATCAAGCGCTATGGTGCTGCCGCGGTGGTGATGGCGTTTGATGAAAAAGGACAAGCCGATACGTACCAGCGCAAAATTGAAATTTGCGAACGCGCTTACCGTGTGTTGGTGGACGAGGTGGACTTTCCACCCGAAGACATTATTTTTGACCCCAACATCTTTGCCATTGCCACCGGTATTGAAGAGCACAACAACTATGCGGTGGATTTCATTGAGGCCACGCGTTGGATCAAACAGAATTTGCCGGGCGCCAAAGTGTCAGGCGGCGTGTCCAATGTGTCGTTCAGCTTCCGCGGCAATGATCCGGTGCGCGAAGCCATTCACACCGTGTTTTTGTACCACGCCATTCAAGCAGGCATGGACATGGGCATTGTCAATGCCGGCATGGTGGGTGTGTACGACGAACTCGAACCTGACTTGCGCGAACGCGTTGAAGATGTGGTGCTGAACCGTCGTCCCGATGCGGGTGAACGTTTGGTGGAAGTAGCAGAAAACGCCAAAGGCGCGGCCAAGGACGATTCTCAAAAGCTCGCTTGGCGCGGCACACCCGATGCGCCCGTGCCTGTGTCGGCGCGCTTGTCACACGCCTTGGTCCACGGCATCACGGATTTCATCACCGAAGACACCGAAGAAGCCTATCAAGAAATTTTGGCCAAGAACGGCAGACCGCTGCACGTGATTGAAGGTCCGCTCATGGACGGCATGAACGTGGTGGGCGATTTGTTTGGCCAGGGCAAGATGTTCTTGCCGCAAGTGGTCAAGTCCGCGCGGGTCATGAAGCACACCGTCAAAGGCGACGTGCACGACATTGGCAAAAACATCGTGACGGTGGTGCTTCAGTGCAACAACTTTGACGTGGTCAACATGGGTGTGATGGTGCCCTGCCACGAAATTTTGGCCAAGGCCAAAGCAGAAAATGCCGACATCATTGGCTTGTCGGGCCTGATCACGCCAAGTTTGGAAGAGATGCAGTATGTGGCCAGTGAGATGCAAAAAGATGCGCATTTCCGTTTGCGCAAGATGCCTTTGCTGATTGGTGGCGCCACCACCAGCCGCGTGCATACCGCCGTCAAAATTGCGCCGAACTACGAAGGCCCCGTGGTTTATGTGCCCGATGCATCGCGCAGCGTGAGCGTGGCGCAAGGTTTGTTGTCTGACCAAGCTGCTGCTTACATTGACGAACTCAATGCCGACTACGCCAAAGTACGTGAGTTGCATGCCAACAAAAA
>RFVJ01000139.1 GCA_009928125.1 Betaproteobacteria bacterium | reverse complement strand
GTTGCGCGAACTGGAGTACATCCAATCGGCCCGTGCATTTGGCGTCTCAACCCCCCGAGTTCTTTGGCGACACATCGTTCCTAACTTGATGCATTTGGTGTTAATCAACACGGTGATGCAATTTTCCAGTTTTGTCTTGGCTGAAGCTGTTTTGTCCTATGTGGGCGTTGGTGTCGATCCAAAGACGGCCAGCTTTGGCGTAATGATCAACACAGCCCGCGCCGAATTGGCCGCAACGCCCCTGGTCTGGTGGACTTTGGCCACTGCATTTGGGTTCATGTTCCTGATCGTTCTGAGTGCCAATTTGTTGGCCGATGCGGTGCGCGATGCATTTGACCCCAGAACTCGTTTACGCAGTGCCAGTCCCGTGGCGAACTCAAACCAAGAGGTGGCCGCATGAGTCAGCAGTTGAATGTCCAAAATCTTGTGGTCGACTTGCAAACCGAACAAGGGATGGCCAGAGCCGTCGATGCCCTGAATTTAACGTTGTTGAAAGGTCAAACTTTTGCCTTGGTAGGGGAGTCAGGTTGCGGCAAATCGATGACCGCACTTTCATTGCTGCGTTTGTTGCCCGACAACGCGGTGATTCAAAACGGCCAAGTGAATTTGAAGGATGTGGATGTCTTTGACCTGAGTGAAAAACAAATGCGCTCTGTTCGTGGAAGACGCATCTCCATCATTTTTCAAGAGCCTTCGACCAGTTTGAATCCTGTGATGACGGTGGGCGATCAAATTTTGGAAGTGATCTTTCAGCACACCGACCTCCCAGCTGAAGAGGCCCGAAAAAGCGCCATCCAGTGGCTTCAAAAAGTGGGCTTGCCAGAACCGGAACGCCGAATGGGCAGTTACCCATTTGAATTGTCGGGCGGACAATTGCAACGTGTGATGATTGCCATTGCCTTGGCCGCCGAACCCGATCTCTTGATCGCAGATGAACCCACCACCGCACTGGATGTCACCATTCAGGCTCAAATTTTGGACTTGCTCAAAGGCCTGCAACAAGAACGTGGCATGGCCATGCTCTTGATTACCCATGACTTGGCCGTTGTCAGTGGCATGGCGGACCATGTCGCGCTCATGTATGCGGGTCAAATTGTGGAGGTGGCCTCGGCAGCGGATTTCTTTGTCCGTCCTTCGCATCCCTATGCCAAATTGTTGTTACAAGCTTTGCCCGGAGAGGACCTCAGGGGCCGTCAATTGGCCGCCATTCATGGGACAGTGCCACCTTTGACCCAAAGCTTCAAGGGATGCCGCTTTGCCCCACGTTGTCCTTATCAAACGGAAGCCTGTAACGACAAAGCTGTTGCCATGACCGCCATGTCGGCGTCTCACCATGTTCGCTGTGTGCGCTTGCACGATGCCAGTTTGCAGTCATTGAGTTTGCCCCCTCTACTGGCGCGAGCCCATGATTCCTCTTTGGACCATGACGTGTTGCTGTCTGTTCAGAATTTGTCGGTGACCTATTCACTGGGGGGTGGCATTTTCGGCGGGAAAAAGACCTTTCAAGCTGTGAAGGACGTCAGTTTTGACATTCAAAAAGGGCAAACCTTGGCTTTGGTGGGCGAGTCGGGTTGCGGCAAGACCACCATCGGAAAATCGTTGCTGCAATTGTTAACGCCCCAGACCCAGGTCACAGGACGCGCCATTTTGCAAGGCCAAGACTTGTTTCAACTCAAGGGTCAGGCCTTGCAGGCTTCACGAAAGCAAATGCAAATCATCTTCCAAAACCCATTTGCCTCATTGAACCCGCGCATGCGAGTTCAGGAGATTTTGGAGGAGGGCATGAAGAGCCTGCATCCTGAATGGTCCAATGACCAACGCAAAGCGGATTTGAAGGCGTTGATGGACCAAGTCGGATTGCGCTCAGATGCTTTGGACAGATACCCCCATGAGTTCTCTGGTGGCCAACGACAACGCATTGCCATTGCCCGTGCTCTGGCGGTGAAGCCCAGCCTGATTGTGTGTGATGAACCCACGTCCGCCCTGGATGTGTCTGTACAGGCTCAGATTTTGAATTTGTTGCGTGAATTGCAGGACCATCTGGGGGTGAGTTACTTGTTTGTCACCCACAACATGGGGGTGGTCGCATATTTGGCCGACCGCGTTGCTGTGATGCATGCAGGGGAAATGGTCGAAATGGGAGATGCTTCTCAAATTTTGAACAATCCTCAGCATGCCTACACAAAATCCTTGCTGTCAGCCGTGCCTCAACTCAATACAGCACTCACCTAATTTGGCACTTTTTTCCAACAATATCCTTCCAAATCAAGGATTTATGGATTAGAATCCAAGCTTCACGACCAAACGGGCGGGTTTTCACCGCCCGTTTTTTTTGGTCGATCGATTAATGAACAAGGTTTTGACCTGTCATTTTTCAAGTCCTCAAAACTGAATGAAAAGACTGATTTCGCGTGGCATTGCAGCAGATTGTTGAAGAAACCGTGGCCGGATTGGGTTACGAACTGGTAGAGATTGAACGCTCTGCCGGCGGCCTTGTGCGCATCACCATCGACAACATTTGGGCCGAGGGAGTTGATCGCTTGGACATTCCCTTTGTCACGGTGGAAGACTGCGAAAAAGTCAACAGGCAGTTGATGTTTGCTTTGGAAGTCGATGGCGTTGAATACCGCCGGCTTGAAGTGTCTTCACCTGGCATTGACCGACCTTTGCGCAATGAACGAGATTTGGCCCGCTTTGAGGGTGAGTTGATCGACATCACCCTGAAGGCCCCCATGGGCGAGGCTGCGGCTGGGCTGGTCAACGCATTGCGCAAAAAGTTTCGAGGCACCTTGGAAAAGGCAACGGCCGAGAACACATGGCAAATTGTTTGGTCTGATGCGCCAGAGCCCAAGCCGGGTGCACGCGTCAGCAAAAAGAGACCGCCAGTCCCCATGCAAGTGCTGGGGTTCAGGTTAGACGAATTAAGAGAGGCGCGTCTTGCGCCAGTGGTTGATTTCAAGGGCCGCAAACCCAAAATAGACTTAGGAGAGAATTGACATGAATCGCGAACTGTTGATGCTGGTTGAAGCCATCTCACGTGAAAAGAACGTGGAACGTGACATCGTGTTCGGTGCCGTGGAATCTGCACTGGCCCAAGCCACCAAAAAACTTTACGAAGGCGATGTGGACATTCGGGTTGCCATTGACCGAGACAGCGGCAATTATGAAACCTTCCGCCGCTGGCACGTGGTGCCTGATGAAGCGGGTCTGCAACTGCCTGATCAAGAGATTCTGTTGTTCGAAGCGCTCGAGCAAATCCCGGACATCGAAGTTGATGAGTACATCGAAGAGAGCGTCGAGTCCTTGCCCATTGGCCGCATTGGTGCCATGGCCGCCAAACAAGTCATCTTGCAAAAGATCCGCGATGCTGAGCGCGAGATGTTGCTCAATGAATTCATGGCACGCGGTGAAAAAATCTTGGTCGGCACGGTCAAGCGCATGGACAAAGGCGACATCATTGTTGAGTCGGGCCGCGTTGAAGGCCGTTTGCGTCGCAGCGAAATGATCCCCAAGGAAAACTTGCGAAACGGCGACCGCGTTCGCGCCATGATCATGGAGGTGGACCTGACTTTGCGTGGCGCACCCATCATCTTGTCTCGTTCATCACCCGAGTTCATGGTTGAGTTGTTCCGTCAAGAAGTCCCCGAAATTGAACAAGGTCTTCTCGAGATCAAATCTTGTGCCCGTGATCCTGGCTCACGCGCCAAAATTGCCGTCTTGTCGCACGACAAACGTGTAGACCCCATCGGCACTTGTGTGGGTGTGCGCGGTACACGCGTCAATGGCGTCACCAACGAATTGGCCGGCGAGCGAGTCGACATTGTTTTGTGGAGTGAAGACCCCGCGCAGTTTGTCATTGGTGCTTTGGCACCTGCCAACGTTCAATCCATTGTGGTGGACGAAGAAAAACACGCCATGGATGTGGTGGTTGATGAAGAAAACTTGGCCATTGCCATCGGCCGTGGCGGTCAAAATGTGCGTTTGGCTTCCGACCTCACAGGTTGGAAGATCAACATCATGGACGCCGCAGAATCTGCACAAAAGCAAGCCGAAGAAACAACCGGCATTCGCGCTTTGTTCATGGACAAACTTGATGTGGACCAAGAAATTGCCGACATCTTGATCGAAGAAGGTTTCACCAGCTTGGAAGAAGTGGCCTATGTGCCCTTGCAAGAAATGCTGGAAATTGAAAGTTTTGACGAAGACACGGTCAACGAACTGCGTTCTCGTGCCAAAGATGCCTTGCTGACACTTGAAATTGCACGCGAAGAAAGCGTGGAAGACGTCTCTCAAGATTTGCGAGACCTCGAAGGCTTAACGCCAGACCTCATTGCCAAATTGGCTGAGGCGGGCGTTCACACCAGAGATGATTTGGCCGACTTGGCCACTGATGAATTGACAGACATCACCGGACAATCCGATGGTGAAGCCACCGCCCTGATCATGAAAGCCCGTGAACATTGGTTCACCGGTCAGGCCTAAATTCAAGGAGGCAAGAACCACCTATGTCCAGTAATACCGTCGCCGAGTTCGCTAGCGAACTTAAAAAATCATCCGACATTTTGCTAGAGCAACTGCGCTCAGCAGGTGTTGAAAAGTCAGCAGCTTCCGATGCACTGACTGAATCAGACAAGCAAAAGCTGCTGAGCTATTTGCAAGCCAGCCATGGCACGGCCACAGGTGAGCGAAAGAAAATCACCTTGGTCAAGAAATCAACCAGCGAGATCAAGCAAGCTGACGCCACTGGCAAAGCACGCACCATTCAAGTGGAAGTGCGCAAAAAACGCACCTTCATCAAACGTGACGATGAATTGGATGCGCAGACCAACGCCACAGCGGAGCCAGCAGCCCCATTGATCGACCATGCTGAATTGGCACGTCGCGAAGAAGAGGCACGCAGCCAAGCCGAACTGCTTCGACGTCAAGAAGAAGCGCTCGCAGAAAAACGCATGGAGCGCGAAGCCAAAGAATTGGCCAAGCGAGAGGCTGCCCAAGCTGCGGAAGCCGCCTTGTCGGCCAATGCAACACCCAAATCGCCCGCAGAAGCTGCCGCAGAGGCTGCAGCCATTCGCAGCGCCAAAGCTGCAGCTGCGCAACACGAAGCCGACAGCATCAATGCAGCTTCTAAGCCCGCTGATCCTGGCCATGCACAAACCGCAGAGGCTGAACGCGCCCAGGCTGAAGCCGCTCAATTGACAGAAAAGGCCGCAAAGAAAAAAGCTGCTGAGGATCAAGCAGATCAGGAAGCCAAGGCATTGGTGGCCGATGAAGTGGCACGTGAACGTGAGTTGAACCAACGCCGTAACAAGGCCTTGGCCGAAGCGGAAGCCATTCGAGCCATGATGAGCGGTCCTGCCAAGAAGGCACCCGCCAAAGAAGAACCCAAAACCGATGCCAAAGTGGCAAAGGGCACTTTGCACAAGCCAGCTCAGGCCGCAGGGGCAGTTTCCAAGCGCGCAAACACTGCCACCGAGGCCAAGGACGCCGTTCCGGCCAGCAACAAGGAAATCAAATCGGCCAAGCTTTCTTCCAGCTGGGCCGGCGATCCCGCAACCAAAAAGAAAGCCATTCCAACGCGTGGCGATACCAGTGGCGGTGTCGGCCGCAACAACTGGCGCGGTGGTCCTAAAAACCGCCGCGGCAACGACCGTGAACGTGAAGAACACGTGCAAGCTGCACCTGCTGAAGCGCGCGTCATTGAAGTGCATGTGCCCGAAACCATCACGGTGGCAGAGTTGGCGCACAAGATGGCCATCAAAGCTTCGGAAGTGATCAAAGAATTGATGAAGCTGGGTCAGATGGTCACCATCAACCAGCCGCTGGATCAAGACACAGCCATGATTGTGGTGGAAGAGTTGGGGCACAAAGCGGTCATTGCCGCATTGGACGACCCCGAAGCATTTACCGACGATGAAGTGTCGCAAAGCGAAGCACCTTTGTTGTCACGTGCCCCAGTGGTCACGGTCATGGGTCACGTTGACCACGGTAAAAC
>RFVJ01000138.1 GCA_009928125.1 Betaproteobacteria bacterium | reverse complement strand
CAGTTGGCATTCCAGAAACTTCAGTGGTGAGCCCCTGCCGACGTTGGCCAATGTGGCTCAGTTCTGTATTCGCAATCGCTACTTCTTGAACATCGAAATCAAACCCACACCGGGAATTGAATACAAAACAGGTGAAGTGGTGGCACGTGAGGCAGCCCAGATTTGGCAGCATGAAGCCGTACAGCCCTTGCTCACGTCATTTCAAGTGGACGCATTGAAAGGCGCTTTCAAAGCGGCGCCCCACTTGCCCCGCGGTTTGTTGCTCAGCAGCCTGACCGAGGGCTGGTTAAACACCGCCCAATCTTTGGAGTGTTGCGCCGTGGTTTGCTTCTACGCTTTGTGGACGCCCGAGACTGTCAAAGCCGTTCATGACGCCGGCATGAGATGCCTGAGTTACACCGTGAACGACGAATGGGTCGCCGAACATTTGCTGCAATTGGGAACTGACGGCATCATCACCGACCGGGTGGATGCCTTCAGCCCTTCCGCCTGAAGCGCATTTGCATCAGCCACTCCAATGTGGCGCACACCAACACCAAGGCCCCGTAAGTGGCCATTTTGCCGTCGTTGCCCGTGATCACCAGGCCTGCCACCAACACGCACATGCCGGCCAGGGCACTGAGCAACCAGCGCCAAATCCAGCGAATTTGGGTTTGGCGCCGGAATAAGTGGTTGGCCCAAACCGGCGGCGTGTCGGTTCATGAACTTCGGCATCACACCTATTTGCTCGAAGATGGCCATGTCGCTCGGCACGCTTTTCGTGTGGCCAGTGGTCTGGACTCGATGGTCTTGGGCGAAGCCCAAATTTTGGGTCAATTGAAAGATGCGGTCCGCGCTGCCGATGAGGCTGGAGCCTTGGGCAGCACCTTGAACCAATTGTTCCAGCGCAGTTTTGCGGTGGCCAAAGAAGTGCGCACCACCACCGAGATTGGTGCACACTCTATCAGCATGTCTGCAGCCGCAGTGCGATTGGCAGGTCAATTGTTTGAAGACCTGTCCAAAATCAAGGTGCTGTTTGTGGGTGCAGGTGAAATGATCGAACTGGTGGTCACGCACTTTGCGGCCAAAAATCCCCGCAGCATGGCCATCGCCAACCGCAGCATGGACCGTGGTGAAAAATTGGCAGCCCAATTTGGCGCTGAAGTGATGCGCTTGTCAGAGCTGCCAGACCGCTTGCATGAATTTGATGCCGTGATCAGTTGCACCGCCAGCACCCTGCCCTTGATTGGCTTGGGCGCTGTCGAGCGCGCCCTCAAAAAACGCCGCAATCGCCCGATGTTCATGGTCGACTTGGCCGTACCGCGCGACATCGAGCCCGAAGTCAAATCATTGGAAGACGTGTACCTCTACACCGTCGACGACTTGGCCAGCGTCATCCAAACTGGCCAAGCACACCGTCAAGCAGCTGTGGCAGAAGCCGAAGTGATCATTGACGCTGGTGTTCAAAGTTTCATGCACTGGTTGGTGCAACGCGGCAGCGTGCCGCTCATTCAACAACTGAATGCCCAAGCCGATCAGTGGCGTGAAGCAGAAATGGCACGTGCTCGCAAACTCTTGGCCAAAGGTGAAGATCCCGAGAAGGTGCTCGAAGCCTTCTCGCGCGGACTGACCCAGAAAATGTTGCACGGTGCCATGGCGGAATTGCGCGAAGCTGATTCAGCGCACATGCCCCAAGCTGTGCATGCTGTACAGCGCATGTTTTTGCGCAAAGAGCGCTAGCGAAGCTCCAATGCAGCTGCGCCGCATTGAGGCTGTCGCGCGAAGACATCATGGCGGACATGAATCAGTTTTTGAAGTTGTCGCGCGAACATGCCGATGTGAGCGCTGTCGCCAAACGCTATGCGCGCTACCAAGAGCGCAGCCAGGATTTAGAAGCCGCTCACGCCTTGGCTGCAAGCAGTGCAGAAGACAAGGACATGAAAGCCATGGCCGATGAAGAAATTCAAAGTGCCACCCAAGAAATGGCGGAATTGGAAATTGAATTGCAGCGCATGTTGCTGCCCAAAGACCCCGACGACGCACGACCCGCCTACTTGGAAATCCGCGCAGGCACTGGTGGAGACGAGTCGGCTTTGTTTGCAGCCGATTTGCTTCGCATGTACACCAAATTTTGTGAGCGCAAAGGTTGGCGGACCGAGATCATGTCCGACTCCCCCAGTGAACTGGGAGGCTACAAGGAGGTCGTCATTCGCATTGAAGGCGACAACGTGTTTGGCCATTTGCGTTTCGAATCGGGTGGCCATCGTGTCCAGCGCGTGCCCGCCACCGAGACGCAAGGCCGCATTCACACCAGTGCATGCACCGTGGCTGTTTTGGCTGAACCCGACGAAGCACAAGCCGTTACCATCAACCCGGCCGACTTGCGCATTGACACCTACCGCGCCAGCGGCGCAGGCGGTCAGCACATCAACAAGACCGACTCCGCCGTGCGCATCACCCACATTCCCACAGGCATCGTGGCCGAGTGCCAAGACGATCGCAGCCAACACCGCAACAAAGCCAAGGCCATGCAGGTGCTGTCCGCACGCATCCAAGAAAAAGAACGCAGCGAACGCGCCGCCAAAGATGCCGCACTGCGCAAAGGCTTGATAGGCAGTGGCGACCGGTCCGACCGCATTCGCACCTACAACTTCCCCCAAGGCCGCCTCACAGATCACCGCATCAACCTCACTTTGTACAAGCTGAGTTTCATCATGGAAGGTGATTTGGAAGAGGTCACTCAAGCGCTGCAACATGCACGCCAAGCAGAACAACTGGCAGAGTTGGAATCGAGTTTGCCCTCATGAACGTTTTGCAATGTTTGCAACATGCGCAGGTCTTGGGCTTGCCCCGATTGGAAGCACAGCTTTTGTTGCTTCACGCCTTGGGCCGCCCACTGCACGACCGTGCTTGGCTGTTAGCCCATGACACAGACGCCGTCCCAGCAGAACAAGTTGCTACTTTCACGGCCTTCGCGCATCGCAGACTTCAGCTCGAACCCGTGGCCTACATCGTCGGGCAAAAAGAATTCTTTGGCTTGACACTGCACATCGACAAGCGTGTTCTGGACCCTAGAGACGACACCGAAGTTTTGGTGGAATGGGCCTTGGCATGTGGTCAATCTTTCAATGCGACGCGCTACTTGGATTTGGGCACAGGCAGCGGCGCCATTGCACTGGCCCTTCAATCGCAGCACAAGGGTGCGCAAGTGACCGCGGTAGACGCCAGCGCCGATGCTTTGAAGGTGGCGATGCACAATGCACGCCAGTTAGACTTGGACCTGAGTTTCTTGCAAAGTGATTGGTTCAGCCAAGTCACCGGTGAGTTTGACGTGATCGTGTCCAACCCTCCCTACATTGAAGCGCAAGATCCACACTTGGTGCACCTGCATCACGAACCTTTGGCGGCCTTGGTGAGTGGAGACGATGGCCTGGAAGACCTTCGAATCATTGTGCAAAATGCACTGCCTCATTTGGTCTCTGGGGGATGGTTGCTGCTAGAACATGGGTGGCAGCAGGCACCTCAAGTGCGAGCTTTGCTTGAGAATGCGGGTTTCAAGCAGGTTCAGTCCAAATTGGACTTGGCAGGGATCGAGCGGTGCTCTGGCGGCCAAAAATAAACCCGCAAAGCAAAAATTCCTGCAACATGAAATAATCACCCACATTCAAGACATTGACCAAAAAACGAGGACCCTTATGAGCGATACACAAGCCCGCATTGACGATTTGGTGAAACACAACGACATTGTGCTGTTCATGAAAGGCAGCGCCAGTTTTCCCATGTGCGGATTCTCTGGTCGTGCCATTCAAATTTTGAAAGCCTGCGGTGTTGACACCAAAACAGTTAAAACCGTCAATGTGCTCGACGATGCTGAAATTCGCCAAGGCATCAAGGAATACAGCAACTGGCCTACCATCCCTCAGCTTTATGTCAAAGGCGAGTTCATTGGTGGCTCCGACATCATGATGGAAATGTACGAATCCGGCGAGATGGTTCAAGTTTTGGGAACCACCCCCAAAGAATAATCGCACCCTGCATTCTCAAGCTTCATGTTGAAGCTTGATCAGCTTGGCTTCAATCCACCGGTTGAAGCCATTTTTTTTGCGCTAACAATACCGCTTGGGGATACGCAGCTTGACCTCGGCTGCCGTTGTAGCGCCCCAGTGCAAAATATAAGTTGCCGTTTTCTCGTTCCATCATATGGCGCAAGATGATGCAGCCATAGCGAAGTTGAGTTTGCGTCTGAAACAAGGCACTCTCGTTGCCGTCGCCAATGCTGTGGACCCAAAAAGGCATGACCTGCATGTACCCCCGGGCACCTGCACTGGAAATGGCATATTTCCTGAATGCACTTTCCACTTCAATCAAACCCAATACCAAAGACAATGACAAGCCCGCCCGACGCGCTTCATACCAAAGGGTGTTCAGAAATTCTTGCCGATCTTCTGCAACGTCCATCCATTTGCTCAGAGTCCGTGATGTTGCATTGCGCCAAGCATCAAATTGCTGCCTGTCCTGTGCAGTCGGCAACACCGGTACGGGCGGACCACTTTGCAACAGGGCTTGACTGAGGGCGGTTCGGACAGCGTCCGAAAGGGCTTCTTCTGCTTGGTTGCCCGCCATGGCCGAAGGCATCATCAAGCTTGTCCAACCTGCCCAGTGAAGGACTTGCGCAGCAACACCTCCCCGCAAAACTTGGCGCAAGGATTTGCGTCTGTGCAAATTCATGCGCCCGTTCTTTCGGGGATCAAAGCCAGTGTCACTTGCCGAGTTTGGCCAACACAAACGCAGCAATGTCGGCTGGTGCCACGGCGGTGGCTGCTTCATCGCGGCGATGTTGGTATTCCACTTTGCCCTCTTTCAAACCGCGGTCCCCCAAAGTGACGCGGTGCGGCACGCCAATCAGTTCCCAGTCGGCAAACATGGCGCCAGGGCGCTCGCCGCGATCGTCCAGCAGCACATCGACACCTGCCGCCATCAAATCTGCATAGAGCTTTTCTGAAGCGGCTTTCACGTCGGGACTGCGGTCGGCGCCAATGGGGCAAATGACCACTGTGAAAGGCGCGATGGCATCGGGCCAGATGATGCCCTTGGCATCGTGGTTTTGTTCAATGGCCGCCGCAGGCAAGCGCGTGACGCCAATGCCATAACAACCCATTTCCAAAAATTGAGGTTTGCCGTTTTCGTCCAAGAAGGTGGCGTTCATGGCTTGGCTGTACTTGGTGCCCAAATAAAACACGTGGCCCACCTCAATGCCGCGCTCGATGGCCAAGACGCCTTTGCCATCGGGAGAAGCGTCGCCAGCGACCACATTGCGCAGGTCGGCCACCATCATGGGTTCTGGCAAGTCACGGCCCCAGTTCACACCAGTGATGTGGTGATCGACTTGATTGGCGCCGCAAATCCAATCGGCCATGACCGCCACGTCGCGGTCGGCCACCACATTCAAGGGCTTCTTCAAATTCAAGGGCCCAAGGTAGCCAGGCTTGCAGCCAAAGTGATCTTCAATTTCAGCCAAGGTGGCAAAGCGAAAACCTGCGCTCAGACCGGGCAATTTGCCCACTTTGACCTCGTTCATGTCGTGGTCGCCACGCAGCAGCAGCAGCCAAACTTTGGAGGCTTTGATGTTGCCTTGCTCGTCGGTTTCGTCGGTGGCCAAGACCAAGGACTTGACGGTGGTAGACAAAGGCACGTTCAACAAAGCGGCCACGTCTTCACAGGTGCTCTTGCCGGGTGTGGGTGTGAGGGTTTGAGGTTTGGCAGCAGCGGGGCGTGCTTGCGCAGGCGCCAAGGCCTCGGCCTTTTCCATGTTGGCCGCGTAGTCGCTGTTGGGGCAATACACAATGGCGTCCTCGCCTGTGGCCGCAATCACTTGGAACTCTTCGCTCAAATCACCGCCAATGGCACCGCTGTCGGCGGCCACAGCGCGGTAGCTCAAACCAAAGCGGTCAAAGATTTTGCGATAGGCATCGGCCATGACCTTGTAGCTTTGCTTGGCAGACACGGGGTCGCGGTCAAAGCTGTAGGCGTCTTTCATGATGAACTCACGGCCACG
>RFVJ01000137.1 GCA_009928125.1 Betaproteobacteria bacterium | reverse complement strand
GAAGAATTGCATTTGGCCAGCACGCTGGTTCGCTCTTTAGGTTCTGACAACATCGACTACCGTTTGCGCAATGCCGAGTTTGCCAAAGCAGAGGGTGTACGCTATTTGGGGACGTCCATTGCCAGCTTGTCGCAACTTCAGCGCGTGTTGGTGGTGGGCAGCAATCTGCGCAAAGACCATCCGCTGTTTGCACAACGCATTCGTCAAGCGCAGCGCAACGGCGCGCAAGTCAATGCCATTACTTCTAAAGCTTTGTTCAACGCTGCAGACGCATGGGCCATGCCGGTTGCAAATGTCGATGTGCAAGAAGCCAGTGCTTGGGCTCAAAGCTTGGCCAATGTGGCCGCGGCTGTTGCAGCAGAGAAGGGCGTGGCAGCGCCAGTTGCTGCACAAGTCACGCCTTCAGCCAAAGCCATTGCCGCGTCTCTGCTCGGTGGCGAACGCAAAGCCATTTTGCTGGGCAACGCCGCAGCACACCATGCCAACGCATCTAGCTTGCTCAGCTTGGCCCAATGGCTTGCCGAACAAACCGGGGCCACTTTCGGTTACCTCACAGAAGCTGCCAATACCGTGGGTGCGCAGTGGGCCAAAGCCCAACCACAGTCTGGTGGCTTGAATGCGGCACAAATGTTGGCAGGTGGCCTGAAAGCGGCTTTGTTGCTGAACACGGAACCCGTTGAAGACTCTGCTGCAGGTGCTAAAGCGGTTGCAGCATTGGCTGCCATGCAAATGGTGGTCACACTCAGCCCGTTCAAAACCAACATGGCTTTCTCAGATGTTTTGTTGCCCATTGCGCCGTTCACAGAAACCTCTGGCAGCTTTGTCAATGCAGAAGGCCGCTTGCAAAGTTTCCATGCCGTGGTGAAGCCTTTGGCCGAAACCCGACCTGCATGGAAAGTGTTGCGCGTCTTGGCCAACATGTTGGGCTTGCCACAATTGGCTTTTGAAACATCACAAGATGTTTTGAAACAAATCAGCGCAACCCCCCTGAACCTCAGCAATGCAAGCACTTCGGAAGTTCGCATGGCAGGTGAAGTGGACACACCTTGCGTGGCATCGATTTATCAACTCGACAGTTTGGTGCGCCGCGCACCGTCCTTGCAATTGACGGCAGATGCCCGAAACGCTGCAGCAGGTGCCAAGGCTGTTGCCGAAGGAGTGCACGCATGATCGACGCACTGTACAACGGTGGCTTGAACGCCATCTCTGCCACTTGGTGGGCTACCATGGTGTGGCCTGTCTTGTGGATCTTGATCAAAATTGTGGCGGTCTTGGCCCCCCTGATGGGTGCTGTGGCTTACCTCACTTTGTGGGAGCGCAAGTTGCTCGGTTTCATGCAGGTGCGCATGGGCCCGAACCGCGTGGGACCGTTTGGTTTGTTGCAACCTATTGCTGATGCTTTGAAGCTTCTCACCAAAGAGATCATCACACCTTCAGCAGTGGCCCCTGGTTTGTTCCGTTTAGGTCCCATCATGGCCATCATGCCGGCTTTGGCTGCATGGGTTGCCATTCCTTTTGGGCCTGAAGTTGCCTTGACCAATTTGAATGCGGGTTTGCTGCTGGTCATGGCCATCACCTCCATCGAGGTCTATGGCGTGATCATTGCAGGCTGGGCCTCCAATTCCAAGTACGCCTTCTTGGGTGCTTTGCGTGCGTCTGCACAAATGGTCAGCTATGAAATTGCCATGGGCTTCTGTTTCTTGGTGGTCATCATGGTCACGGGCAGCATGAACCTCACAGAAATCGTGCTGGGTCAAGGCAAAGGCGAGATGGCCAACATGGGCTTGAACTTCTTGTCATGGAACTGGTTGCCTTTGTTGCCCATTTTCATGGTTTACCTGATCTCTGGCGTGGCTGAAACCAACCGCCACCCCTTTGACGTGGTCGAGGGTGAAGCAGAAATTGTGGCCGGTCACATGGTGGAGTACTCCGGCATGGGCTTTGCCATCTTCTTCTTGGCCGAATACGCCAGCATGTGGTTGGTGTCCATCTTGGCCGTCATCATGTTCTTGGGTGGCTGGATGTCGCCCATTGACAGTGCTGTTTTCAACCTCATTCCAGGCTGGATTTGGTTGGGCATCAAGACCTTTGTGGTGGTCTCTATGTTCATTTGGATTCGCGCTACTTTCCCGCGTTTCCGTTATGACCAGATCATGCGTTTGGGTTGGAAGATTTTCATCCCAGTCACTTTGGTGTGGCTGTTGATTGTGGGCGTGTGGTTGCACTCGCCTTGGAACATTTGGAAATAACCGGGTTAAGACATGTCTACAGTGGCTGTATCCAACTTTTCGCTCAAAGACTTTCTCAAAAGCTTCATGCTGTTTGAGTTGGTCAAGGGCATGGCCTTGACGGGTCGTTACGCATTCCGTCGCAAGGTGACCCTTCAGTTCCCTGAAGAGAAGACGCCTTTGTCGCCTCGCTTCAGGGGTTTGCATGCCCTGCGCCGTTACGAAAATGGCGAGGAGCGTTGCATCGCTTGCAAACTCTGCGAGGCTGTTTGCCCCGCCATGGCCATCACCATTGAATCCGACGTGCGTGCGGACGGTTCACGCCGCACCACACGTTATGACATCGATTTGACCAAGTGCATCTTCTGCGGCTTCTGCGAAGAAAGCTGCCCCGTCGATTCCATCGTGGAAACCTCCATTTTGGAATACCACGGCGAGAAGCGCGGCGACCTGCACTACACCAAAGAGATGC
This sequence comes from Betaproteobacteria bacterium, assembly GCA_009928125.1. GTDB lineage: Bacteria > Pseudomonadota > Gammaproteobacteria > Burkholderiales > Burkholderiaceae_C > Limnohabitans_A. The sequence goes on along the minus strand of RFVJ01000137.1, from coordinate 3,383 downwards.
TCCTGGCGGTGGGCGATCGTTATGAGAAAGACATCGCGGCTTCCAAAGCAGCGGATGCCAAGTACCGTTGATCGGCTGAATTTACAAAACTAAAAAGCGACAAGCCATGGACGTCAAAACTGGTTTCTTTTATCTCTTCTCGGTGGTGCTGATGTTTGCAGCCTTCCGAGTTGTGACTGCGCGCAACCCAGTGCATGCTGTGTTGTTCTTGATGCTCGCCTTCTCACAAGCCTCGGGATTGTGGCTGCTCTTGCAAGCTGAGTTCTTGGCCATGACCTTGGTCTTGGTTTACTTGGGCGCCGTGATGGTGCTGTTCTTGTTTGTGGTGATGATGTTGGACATCAACCTAGACACATTGCGCGAAGGCTTCTGGAAGCATTTTCCCTTGGCAGCCACGCTGGGCGCATTGGTTGCGCTTGAAATGGCGGGCGTATTGATGAGTGGCTTCCGTTCTTCTGAAGCGCCCAAGGCGGCCGTGGCGGTGGGGCAGTTGGCACCCCAACTCTCCAATTCCAAAGCCTTGGGTATTTTGTTGTACACCGAGTACCTGATGCCGATCCAAGTGGCCGCTGCCATTTTGTTGGTGGCCATGATTGCCGCCATTGCCCTCACGTTGCGTCAGCGCAAAGACAGCAAAGCCATCAGCGCTTCTGAGCAAGTCCATGTGCGCGCCAAAGACCGCTTGGTTGTGGTCAAGATGGACGCTGTCAAAGTAGGCGAAGCGCCTCAAGCACCTGAAGCACCTGCTGCGGCCGATGCTTCCAAGGAGACCCAATCATGACATTGACTCTTGGACACTATTTGTCGCTGGGCGCCATGCTGTTTGCGCTGTCGGTCATCGGTATCTTTTTGAACCGTAAAAACCTGATCGTGTTGTTGATGGCCATCGAGTTGATGCTCTTGGCGGTCAACATGAATTTTGTGGCTTTCTCTCACTTCTTGGGTGACATGCACGGACAGGTGTTCGTCTTTTTCATCCTGACAGTGGCAGCAGCCGAGTCCGCCATTGGTTTGGCCATTTTGGTGCTCTTGTTCCGTAACAAGAACAGCATCAATGTCGACGAGCTCAATTCGCTCAAGGGTTAAGAGGTTAAAAGAACATGAGCCAAACCCTCAACGCTTCAACGCTGCTTGCAGTGCCATTGGCCCCTCTGGTGGGCTCGGCGCTGGCTGGTATTTTGGGCACACAATTCGGTGGTAACTGGATCGGTCGTCGCCTCACACACACGCTCACCATTTTGGGCGTGTTGATCGCTTTCATCTTGTCTGCTTCCACATTGAAGAGTGTGGCGGTGGATGGTGCCCGCTTCAACGAAACCCTCTACACCTGGATGACCGTTGGCGGTCTCAAAATGGAAATCGGTTTCCTGGTCGATGGCCTCACCGCCATGATGATGTGCGTCGTCACCTTCGTATCGCTGATGGTGCACTTGTACACCATTGGTTACATGGAGGAAGACGAGGGCTACAACCGTTTCTTCGCTTACATCTCATTGTTCACTTTCTCAATGTTGATGCTGGTGATGAGCAACAACATGCTGCAGCTGTTCTTCGGTTGGGAGGCTGTGGGCTTGGTGTCTTATTTGCTGATTGGTTTTTGGTTCAACAAGCCCACCGCCATTTTTGCCAACATGAAAGCCTTCTTGGTCAACCGGGTCGGTGACTTTGGCTTTATTTTGGGCATCGGCCTCATTGCCGCCTTTGCGGGCACTTTGAACTACACAGAAGCTTTTGCCAAGGCTGCAGACCTCAGCGCGCTCACACTGCCTGGCACTTCTTGGATGCTGATCACTGTCATTTGCATTTGCCTGTTCATCGGAGCCATGGGCAAATCAGCGCAGTTCCCTTTGCATGTTTGGTTGCCAGACTCCATGGAAGGCCCCACTCCTATTTCCGCCTTGATTCACGCAGCGACGATGGTGACGGCCGGGATCTTCATGGTGGCGCGCATGTCGCCCTTGTTTGAATTGTCCGAAACCGCCTTGAACTTCATCATGGTCATTGGTGCCATCACGGCCTTGTTCATGGGTTTCTTGGGCATCATCCAAAACGACATCAAGCGCGTGGTGGCTTATTCCACATTGTCTCAGCTGGGTTACATGACGGTTGCTTTGGGGGCCTCTGCGTATTCTGTCGCCGTGTTCCACCTCATGACGCACGCTTTCTTCAAGGCTCTGCTGTTCTTGGGCGCCGGCTCGGTCATCATGGGCATGCACCATAACCAAGACATCCGTTACATGGGCGGTGTGCGCAAGTACATGCCCATCACTTGGATCACGTCTTTGCTCGGTTCTTTGGCTTTGATCGGTACGCCATTCTTCTCAGGCTTCTATTCCAAAGACAGCATCATTGAAGCTGTGGCTGAAAGTCATCTGCCTGCGGCAGGCTTTGCACACTTTGCGGTGCTGGCGGGTGTGTTCGTCACCGCCTTCTATTCATTCCGCATGTATTTCTTGGTGTTCCATGGCAAAGAGCGCTATGACCAGAACCCTGATGCACACCACGGCCACCACGATGATCACCATGACGACCATGGGCATGACAGCCACGGTCCTCACGAGTCCCCTTGGGTGGTGACGGTGCCCTTGATCTTGTTGGCCATTCCCTCTGTGGTCATTGGTTACATGACCATCTCCCCGATGCTGTTTGGCGAGTTCTTCAAAGACGCCATCTTTGTGGACGGCGACAAACACCACGTGATGCATGAGTTGGCCGATGCTTTCCACGGCCCTGTGGCCATGGCGCTTCACGCTGTGAGCACAGCCCCATTCTGGCTGGCTTTGGCTGGGGTGGTGGTGTCTTGGTACATGTACCTGATCAACCCCGCAGTGCCTGCGGCCTTGGGTCGCGCTCTGCGTCCGTTGGTGCTCATTCTTGAAAACAAATACTTCATGGACTGGATCAACGAAAACATTTTGGCTCGCGGCGCTCGTGCTTTGGGCAACGGGCTATGGAAAGTTGGCGATCGCACCTTGATCGATGGCTTGCTCGTGAATGGCTCTTGGAAGTTGGTGGGCATGGTTTCTGCCTGGTCCCGCAAACTGCAATCGGGCTACCTCTACCACTATGCCTTGGTGATGATCCTGGGTATTTTCTTGCTCATGACGTACTTCGTCTGGCTCAACAAATAAGGAAGCATCAAAATGAATTTGTTGAGCCTTGCCATCTGGACGCCCATCGCGTTTGGCATCGTTTTATTGGCATTGGGGCGCGATGAACAAGCGCCTGCTGTCCGCTGGTTGTCACTTGTGGGTTCGATCATCAGTTTCTTGATCACACTGCCTTTGTACAGCGGCTTCAAACTTGACACTGCTGCGATGCAGTTCGTTGAAAAAGCCCCTTGGATTGAGCGCTTCAATGTCAACTACCATTTGGGTGTTGAC
>RFVJ01000136.1 GCA_009928125.1 Betaproteobacteria bacterium | reverse complement strand
ACCGTGACGTGCTGGCCATGTGCGATTTGTTTCCGCGCCATGTCTTGAACATGGACGCCAACGACATTGTGTGTGGCACGCCACCCATTGCATTCACCTTTGGACTGGGGGGCTTGCTGGCCTTTCCCTTGCGTTACGGCGCTTGTGCAGTGCTGTTGGAGAAATACACGCCCGAGTCTTTGCTGCAAGCAGTGGGCCACTACGGCGCCACACAGTGTTACACGGCGCCCACCATGTACCGCCAAATGGCCATGTTGGTCAGCGATCAACCCGGCGCTTTCAATTTGAAGTCTTTGAAGCACACTGTCTCGGCGGGTGAAGCATTGCCCGATGCCACCCGCCAGTTGTGGAAAAAAGCCACCGGCATCGAGATGACCGATGGCATTGGTGGCACCGAAGTGATTCACATCTATATCTCCAGTGCGGGACACGAGGTGCGCGCAGGCAGCATTGGCAAAGTGGTGCCAGGTTATCAAGCGCAAATTGTGGACGAAGACATGCAAGCCGTTCCGCCCGGTGTGGTCGGCCGCTTGGCGGTCAGGGGTCCTACAGGTTGTCGCTATTTGGACGATCCACGCCAAAAGGATTACGTCAAAGAAGGCTGGAATTTGCCGGGCGACACGTTTGTCATGGATGCAGATGGCTACTTCAGTTATCAAGCGCGCAACGACGACATGATCATCTCTGCAGGCTACAACATTGCCGGGCCCGAAGTAGAAAGCGCTTTGATGCAGCACCCTGCAGTGGCCGAATGTGGCGTGGTGGGTGCAAGTGACATCGAGCGCGGGCAGGTGGTGATGGCCTTTGTGGTGCTCAAGCAGGGTTACACCGGTTCAATTGCCATGGAAAAAGAACTTCAAGAGTTTGTGAAGCAGACCATTGCACCGTTCAAATACCCAAGGCGTGTGGTGTTTTGCGATGCCATGCCACGCACCGAGACGGGTAAGTTGCAGCGCTTTAAATTGCGTCAGCAAGCGATGGCCTTCAACGCCGACAAATAAGGAGCAGAAGATGTCACAAGACACATTGAGGGTACTTCAGCCAGAGGGCTGGGCGCCTGCCAAAGGCTATGCCAATGGCATTGCCGCCCGCGGTGAAATGATTTTTGTAGCGGGCATGATTGGCTGGAATGGCCAGTGCCAGTTTGAAACCGATGATTTTGTGGCGCAGTGCAAACAAGCTTTGCAAAACATTGTGGCCACATTGGCCTGTGCGGGAGCCGGGCCCGAGCACATGGCCCGCATGACCTGGTACGTGAAAGACAAAAAAGAGTATGTGGCGCGTGGACGCGAACTGGGCAAGGTCTACCAAGAGGTGATGGGCAGAAACTACCCCGCCATGACCTTGGTTCAAGTGGCCGACTTGGTGGAAGACCGGGCTTTGGTGGAGATTGAGGTGACGGCCGTTAAGCCTTGACAATCAGTTTCTGCAGAATGGATTTGAGAGCGGCGCTGTGCGCTTGGCCCAAGAGGTCCAAAACTTGTTGCTCATGTTGTTGGGCTTTTTTCAGAAGCGGCTTGACCAGTTTCTGACCTGCCGGTGTCAAACTCACCCAGGCCTGGCGCTTGTCTTGTGTGCAAGGTGTGCGAACAAGCAAGTTGTCTGTTTCCATTCTGAGAACCATCTTGGTCACGGTGGGTTGTTTGGCCAACACAATCTCGGCCAATTCACCCACGGTGCGTTGTTTGACGCCCGACAAGGACGCCAGTATTCGCCATTCGGACACCGTGAGTCCTGCCGCTTCAACTTGGGCATGAAATTCTGAAGAAATGGTGAAGCTGGCCCGTGCAAGCAAGTACGGTAAATAGCTGTCAACAAATTCTGAGTTGGCCATGGTGGGCAATGACGCCAATCAAGCTGGCAGTTTTTGGGCGCTGTAAAAGCCGCCTTGTTGATGCACCAAGGGTGACCCGTCGGCAAAACCACATTGCTCAACTTCACCCACAAAAATGATGTGATCGCCCTCGGTGTATTGGCTGCGGTTGCGACATTCAAACCAAGCCAATGCGCCTTTTAAAACAGGTAATTTGGCAGCACCCAAGGCATAGTCAACGCCACTGAAGCGATCGCCTTGTCCGAATGCGAATTGATGGCACAAAGCCAATTGCTGTTCGCTCAAAATGTTGATGACGTAGTGCGATGTCTTTTGAAACGACGGCACGGTGCGTGATTTCAAGCCCAAGCTCCAGACCACCAAAGGGGGCGTCAGTGACACGCTGTTGAACGAGCTGGCGGTGAGCCCTACAAATTGATGCCCCCATTCAGCGGGATTGGCCTCACCCAATTGATGGGTGGTAATGACCGAGACACCTGTTGGAAAGCGTGAGAGCGCTTGCTTGAAGTGCGGGGCGTCGAAGTTGGGGCTAGGGGAATTCATGAGCCGATTGTATGAAATTTCATATAAACTTGCTGGCACATAGAAATGGCAAGCCGTCCCAAGTGCTTGTCACAAGGAGTTGTCATGCTGATTGAGCAAATCGAACACCGTTGGTTGACTGCCTTTGAGCGCACCTTCGCCCTGTGCAAAATTCAAGAAGGTGACGTGGTGGCGTTGCTCACCGAGAGTCAGTCGCGCCGGATCAACGTGGATTTGGCCCGCATCAGTTTGCAGCGCATGGGCGCCAAAATCTTTGAAGTGTGTTTGCCCACACCGGCACTTTCAGCGCCTGCCCCCGTGCGTTCAACAGGTGCCACCGATGTCATTCAGCATTTGGCACCCGTGGTGGCAGCCCTGCAACGTGCCCATGTGGTGATCGATTGCACCGTGGAAGGCATGTTGCATGCGCCTGAATTGCCCGCCATCCTGAAAGGGGCCGATGGCGTGGTGCCACGCTTGTTCATGATCTCCAACGAGCACCCCGAAATTTTGGAGCGCACAGTGCCCGATCCCGCGCTGGAGTCGGTGGTCCGCAATGCCATGAAGAAATTGCGTGGCACGCAGCACATGCATGTGTCCTCCAAGGCGGGCACCGACTTGAACATTCAACTGAAGTCGGCAGTGGTGGGCGGTGTCTGGGGTTTTTGCAGCAAGCCCGGCATGGTGTCGCACTGGCCAGGTGGCTTGGCCTTGGCCTTTCCCGCAGCCGGCAGCGTCAATGGTCGCTTGGTGATGGCGCCTGGCGATGTCAACCTGACGTTCAAGCGCTACCTGCGTGACACCATTGCATTAACCATCGAAAACGACACCATCACGCGGATCGAAGGCGAAGGTGTGGATGTTGAGATGATGCGTTCCTATTACCAAGCTTGGATTGACAAAGAAGGCCATCGCGATGCCTGTGCGGTGTCGCACGTGGGTTTTGGTTTGAACCCCGCCGCGCGCTGGGACGCCATGACCTTTTACGACAAACGCGATTGCAATGGCACCGAGTTGCGTGCCTTTGCAGGCAACTTTTTGTACTCCACAGGCGCCAACGAAGTGGCGGGTCGACACACCCTGGGCCACTTTGATTTGCCCATGCGTGGCTGCACCATTGCGTTGGACGTTTTTTTGCATGGCATCGGTGGCGGAAAAAAAGGCTTTCAGTCGTCTGTCGATTGCTTTGCCAGCAAGGGTTACCGTGCGCTGGCTTGGGACATGCCAGGTTATGGCGACAGCCCTTTGACGGGCGTACTCAGTTTTGACAGCCTGGCGCGCTCTCTGGAACGCATGCTGAACCAAGCGAATGTTCAAAAGGCGGTGCTGGTGGGGCACAGCATGGGGGGCATGGTGGCCTTGCAAGCATGGACCCATTGCCCAGAACGCATTCAAGGCCTGGTGATCGCCGCCAGCAGTCCTGCGTTTGGTCAACAGGATGGCGACTTTCAGCAGCAGTTTGTGGCACAGCGTCTGGCCCCTTTGAATGCAGGCAAAACCATGGCCCAAGTGGCCGACCGTTTGGTGCCGAGCATGGTGGCACCACAGGCTTTGCCACCCGGTGCGATGTTGCCAGACTATCCCCCCGGATTGGCCTTGGCGCATGCCTGCATGTCTGCGGTACCGCCCGACACTTACCGTGCGGCATTGCAAGCCTTGGTGACCTTTGAGCAACGCGCTGCATTGCCAAGCATCACAGTGCCCACTTTGTGTCTGGCAGGCGAGCACGACAAAACAGCGCCTCCTGAAGTTTTGCGACGCATGGCGCAAAAGATTCCGGGCGCGCAATTCGAATGCATTCCAGGCGTTGGCCATTTGATGGGCTTTGAACAAGAAGCACCCTTCCACCAGGCCATCTTGAATTTTTGTACCACCTCATTTTGAGGTTGCAGGAGACCCCATGCGCAACAACCCAACTGCCACCAGCAGCACCCCTTACAACAGCACCGCCAACTACATGCCGATCAGTGGCGAGGACTATCCGCTGACCGAGAAGCAGAAGAAGTTGATGGCCATGGCCCATGACCTGGGCAAGCACAAATTTGCGCCACGTGCCGCACAACTTGATCGCGATGCGCAATTCCCCTTTGAGAATTACAAAGACATGAAGGACAGCGGCTTGCTGGCTTTGTGTGTCCCCGAAGCCCATGGTGGTTTGGGTGCAGACTATGCCACCTACGCCATGGTCTCGGCAGAAATTGGCCGCTGGTGCGGCGCAACGGCGCTGACGTTCAACATGCATGTGTGCACCATGATGTGGAGTGGCTTGTTGTCTGAAGATTTGGACATGACGCCAGAACAACGTGCGCTGCACCGTGTGCATCAAAAGTCTCACTTTGCACGCGTGGTCAATGACGGTGCCATTTATGCACAACCTTTTTCTGAAGGCGGCGCTGCAGCGGCAGGCGCGCAGCCTTTTGGCACGCAAGCTGTCAAGGTTGAAGGCGGTTGGCGCATCAATGGCAAAAAGATTTTTGCTTCTTTGTCCGATGCGGCCGATTATTTTGGCGTGTTGTGCACAGAGAAAAAGCCCGATGCAGATTTGTCAAGGCGCGACACCCTTTATTTGGCCATTCCGCGCACTGCACCAGGCCTGACCGTTGAAGGTGATTGGGATCCTTTGGGCATGCGTGCCACCGTGTCACGCAATTTGATTTTCAAAGACGTGTTTGTGCCTGAGGATGCTGCGTTGATGCCGCAAGGGGTTTACTTTCAGGCGGCCAGTCGCTGGCCGCACATGTTCATGACCTTGTCGCCCACCTACATGGGCATTGCTCAGGCCGCTTATGACTTCACGGTGGCTTATTTGCGCGGTGAAATACCAGGCACCGGTCCGGTCAAGCGTCGCCAATTTGCCACCAAGCAAATTGCAGTGGCAGAAATGTTTGTCAAGTTAGAGCAGACGCGCAATTTGTTTTTGCGTGCCATTGAAGACGCCAAAATCGATCCGCCCAAATCCTCTCGCCTGCGCGCCTATGCCGCGCAGTACACCATCATGGAAAACGCACAGGACATTGCGCGATTGGCGATTCGCACATGTGGCGGTCAGTCGATGCTGAAGTCGTTGCCACTCGAGCGTTTGTACCGCGATGCGCGTTGCGGCTCGCTCATGCTGCCGTGGACGGCAGAGTTGTGCCTCGATCGTTTGGGCCGAGAAACGCTGTACGAAGCCGGCGAACAAGACGAATGAACGAAAGCTCGGCATTGGCCCAACGCTTTCGAGCGTTGGCGCAAAGTCAGCCCACGCACTTGGCCATGCGATTTGGCATGCCAGGGCAGGCGGAAGACATCGACTTTGCCAAATTTTGGCGGCGAGTGGAACGTGTCACCGGTCATCTGCAAGTCACCCTGGGTTTGCATGCCGGTCAACGCGTGGCATGGCTGGGTTTGAACCATGAATTGCAGTGCGTGACCTTGGTCGCGTGTGCGCGACTGGGTTTGATTTTCATGCCGCTCAATTTTCGATTGGCACTGGCCGAGCTCAATGCGGTGTTGCAAGATGCGCAGCCGAGTTTGCTGGTGCATGACGACCTGCATGCAGACACGGCCAAGGCCTTGACCCAAGAAGGGCAGGTCTTTGGCCTCAAGTCATGTCCATTGACTGATTTGATTGCCACATCGTCCTCCAAAGATTTGACTTTGCCAGCGGTATCGGCCGATGCAGATGTGCTGTTGGTCTATACCTCTGGCACCACCGGCTTGCCAAAAGGTGCAGTGCATACGCAAGCGGGTTT
>RFVJ01000135.1 GCA_009928125.1 Betaproteobacteria bacterium | reverse complement strand
GGTGGTTGACGTGCTGGTGAATGAAAAAGGTCTGGCCAAGTTACCCCAAACCAGCGTGCAATATTGTGAGCCCGACCGTCCCTGCACTTTGGTCATTGGCCCGCAGAATCACCGGCGCTGGGAAATCAGTCTCAAAGCCGATGAAGATCCTGTGGAAGCTGCGACGCCCGAAGCCACTTGGAATTTTCTAAAGCGCTGGTTAACACCCGAAGATGGAACACTTTGGCGTCAGAGCAGTTATCGATTTCATGCCTTGGTTGCAGAACGTTGGCGAGAAGGTCGCGTTTTTTTAGCAGGTGATGCTGCACACATGCAACCGCCTTTTTTAGGTCAAGGCATGTGTCAAGGCATTCGCGATGTGGCCAACTTGGCTTGGAAACTGACCGCCGTCCTTCAAGGTGAAGTGAAGGGGCAGGCGGCCCAGAGACTGCTTGACAGTTACGGCCAGGAACGAAAAGCCCATGTGCATGAACTGACCTCGCGCATCAAAAGTGTGGGGGCACTGATTTGCGAACGGGATGTTGAAAAAGCGCGAGCCCGTGATCGCAAGCTCTTGGACGATTGCGGCGGCCTTGTCAAAGATACGCCAAGGCAAGATATCTTGCCTTCTTTGACCACAGGCTTGCTTTTTCCAAGTCCTGGTGCCGGTACCTTGTTTCCACAACCCCGACTTCAAAACGGGGTGTTGATGGACCATGTGCATGGATGCCATTGGCGCTGGGTCACGGATGGCACTGTGCAAGCGGCTGTGCCACCTGGGTTGAGCGTCATCGATTTGTCAATCAATGCAGAAGCCGAAGGCGTGGTGGCGCTTTGGATGCAAAGACATGGGGTTCACGCAGCCTTGGTTCGACCCGATCATTATGTTTTTGCAAGCGCGGCCAATGCGTCAGAAGCCCAGCAGCTATTTGAAACATGGCTATCACAACTCAACTGAATCTATAGGGAGACAAGCAAATGAAAAGACGGCATTTCACCCAAGCAACTTTGCTCTTCACCATGGGCTCGTGGATGAAGAGCGGATGGGCTCAAAGTTGGCCGGACAAAGCCATCAAATGGACCCTGTCACAACCTCCTGGATCTGGTCCAGACAATGTGGCGCGTATCTTGTCGGATCGCCTTGCCAAGTTGTGGGGACAAGCGGTGGTCATTGACAACAAACCAGGCGGACAAAACACCATAGGGGCTCTGGCAGCTGCCAGGTCTGCACCCGATGGCAGTGCGTTTTACTTTGCCACCACTGCTGCCCTGATTACAAATCCATTGCTCTTTAAAAATTTACCCTACGACACAAGCAAAGATTTTGTGCCTGTCGCTTTCATCGCACGCAGTCCGTTTGCCGTGCTCGTGAAAGGAGATTCCAACATCGCCAACATCGACGATTTGATCGCCAGATCAAAAGCCTCGGCTGGCAAGCTCAGCTTGGGCAATGAAGGCCCACGAACATTCAGCGGCATGATTGCGCGCTTGTTCAATGCGCGTGCTGGTGCAGGTGCCAATTTGGTGGCCTATGCCAATGTGGGACAAGGCACCACCGACTTGATGGGAGGGCATGTCGATGCCATGGTGGCCGACTTGGCCAGCACGGCGCCTCTTGTCCGTCAAGGCAAACTCAAAATTCTGGCGACCACTGCCGCCAAGCGCGTGGCAGGTTGGGAAAACGTTCCCGCCTTGTCTGAGAAATTATCCGGTTTTGACATGGTGGGCTGGTTTGCTGTGGTTGCGCCTACCGGCACACCTGCAGCAGCCATCGAACGGTCCAACCGGGATATCAATGCCTTGTTGGCGGACAAAGAAGTTGCAGAACGCATCGCTGCCATTGGCCCTTTGGTCGACAGCAGCATGAATGTCGAGGCGGTAGGCGCTTTTTTAAGAACAGAGGCTTTGCGGTGGCAGGCCATCACCAAAGAGATTGGTGTGTTGCCTGAGTGAAAAGCCTCATGGCCTTATTTCAAAATACCCCTGAAGTAAGTCGCCAGCGCTTCATAACCATCCAGTGGCAAGATGTTGGCCACATACTGGTCAGGCCGTACCACGATCATGCAACCGGTGTCGCGGTTGATGCCACGCATGTCAAAAATGTCGCCCAGACCTTTGTGGTCCACACAAAAAACTTTTTCGTAGTCTTGCAAACCCAGCTTGCCGGTTTGGGGTTTCAGCAATGAAGGGTGTGGATGGCCGAGCCTGGGTTAGAGCTGTCCGACTTGCCTGCAAAGGCATAAATCCGCCAACGCGCATCCGCTTCTGCCACATGGCCCAGTTGCATTTGCTTGGCGTCGGCCACCCGGACCACGGGGGCAGAGTGAAAGCGACGGCCAATTTCTTCACCGGTGGCCAACGCTTGGTAGGGGCTATCGGCAAACAAATAAGACTTGTCGTACTTCACAGCAGTGCCGCCTGTGAACTCCAAGTTTTCTTTGAACTGGCGAATGATGCGTGGCTCTTCCGTGCCATCCCGTTCGGCTTGTGTGGTGGGTGCTGACATCACGCGCGACCATTTGTGATCGGTTTCTACCAAACGTTTGGCTTCGGTCAGGCGCTCGTGTGAGTAGCTTCGCAACAAGCTTGGATTGGCGCGGCCTTGCAACACATGAATCAACTTCCATCCAAGGTTGAATGTGTCCTGCATGGACACGTTCATGCCTTGACCTGCTTTAGGGGAGTGGGTGTGGCAGGCATCACCAGCCACAAACACGCGGGGGTTGCGATCGGTGGCGTCACCCACATCGTCAAACTTGTCTGTGAGGCTGTGTCCAATGTCATAAATGGACCACCACACCACTTCTTTCACATCCAAGGAATAGGGCTTGATGATGCGGTTGGCCGCAGCAATCATGTCGTCTTGCGTGAATTTTTTCTGGGCCGCTTTTTCATCAGGACGCAGTTTGTCGAGTTCCACATACATGCGGAACACATAACCACCTTCACGTGGCAGGACCAAAATGTTGCCTTCGCTGGCAGAAGAGATCAAACACTTCTGACGCACGTCCGGAAAATCGGTGTTGGCCAAGATGTCCATCACGCCCCAAGCTTGGTGCGCGGCATCGCCATGCAACACGCCACCAATGGCTTTGCGCACGGAAGAGTGTGCGCCATCGCAGCCCACCACGTAGTTGGCGCGGACTGTTTTGGTGGCCCCCCAATTCAGACCGCTTGCGTCTTTTAAAACAACCGTGACGGGGTGATCTTCCGTGGTGGGGTCGATGGTCAAGCTCAAAACTTCCCAACCATAGTCTGGCGCCAAACGAGAGGGCGAGTTTTGCATCACTTCCAAAAACAACTCGTGCAAGCGCGCTTGGTTGATCAGGATGTGGGGCATCTCAGAGCTGTCATCGGCCACATCTTGCACTCGGCCCACGCGTTTGATGTGCGAGGGGTTGGCGGGGTCGGGCATCCAGAATGCAGTTTGATTGACCCAGTAGGTTTCGCGTTTCACCTTGTCGGCAAAGCCAAAGGCCTGGAACATTTCCATGGTGCGCGTGTTGATGCCGTCGGCCTTGCCCTTGATGATGTTGGCGGGCATGCGTTCCACAATCATGGTTTGAATTTCTGGGAACTGGGCCAGCTGGGCTGCCAAACACAGGCCAGCGGGGCCGGTGCCGGAAATCAAGACATCGACTTTTTCAGGCAGGGGCTCATTGGCACCGCGGTTTCGACGGTTTGGGGCAGCTTGCTTGATATCGGGGCTGCCGCCTCTGAAGCCATCTTTGTAAAACTGCATTTTTTCTCCTGAATTGTTGATTTGACTGCTTCAATGAAGGGTCTCAGGAGAAATAATAACTGTACTTATTAATATTTGTCAAGTTACTAAGCATGCTTATCAATTAGGAGATCGTCGCACAACTGAGCCATCAGCAGGTCTTTGTGACTCAGGCCGCCAACATCATGGGTTGTCCAGGATATGGCCACCTTGTTGTAAACGTTCCGCCATTCAGGGTGATGTTGGTGCTGCTCGGCCAATTCTGCAATTTGGGTCATGAACGCAAATGCCTGAACAAAGTTGGGCCAAAAACAAGCGAGCGGCAATCTCTTGAGAGAGCAGAGGTCTTGAATTGGCATGAATGAATTTGCCAAACGACATGCTTTCTTGTCCTTGGCGAAATTGGATCAGTTCGTTGGCATGCACGCGCGGTTCGATTCGGGTCAAAGAACGAACCCAAAGCACCTGATGGGTTTGAAGGCCAATTTTGCGTTCAATTTTGAGATCATTGCCAGAAAGAACCAGTGTTTCGTAATCGTTGGCGTGAATCAGGTTGTACAAGAACGCCACAAACAAGGCTGTGATTTCAATCAATGAGAACTGCCATGGAAATGTTGCGTTTGAGATGCCAATGCCAGGCCGTGCCGTCAAAACTGCCTAGAAGGTTTTCAGTTGAATGGGGGGTCTTCATCAGGAGGGGATATTGCTTCTGAATTTGATTATCAGAAATGTCCGAAGACACAGCCCAGAGTAAGGTAATTGGCAGCACATCAAAATGGCCTGCCAGGCCCATGCTGGCTTTTGACGATTGTTTGACTTGATGCCGAAAAGAATTTCAATTTATGTGCTGTTGGCAGTGACCTTGGGTGTTCTCCTCAGTCACTTTTCGTTGCAGCAACAAGAAAATGGCCCTTTGCTGATCGTCGATGGTCGTCCAGTGGATGTCGTTGGCATGGCCCAAGACAGATGGGTCAAGCTGCATCGCAGCTGTGACGGTGTTCAGCCTCTCCAAGTCGATTCACCCGCGTATGCAGGCCTTCACCAATTGATACGCGCTTACAGCCCGCCTGCATCAGAATCGGCCCAGATTGTTCAAGCCCTGACCACAGGCAAATGGTCACTGCTTGAGGTTCAATTCAAAACCTTGCTGCCAGCTGTGGTCTTGGTGGACCAAACAGGGGAGGTGCCTCGCATCATTCCCAACGCCATCTGGAGTGGGCAAACCCACCCTTGGCGACCTGCCCCATTTGTTCGACAATACATTTCAAACAAAGCCCCTCAGGCGCCATCAGACCTTTTGGACTGCTTTGAGCCACATTTGAAAAATTCATAAGCACCATCTTGGAGATTGCACCATGCAAGACCTCGAATTGCTGGGTGTACCGGGCTCTCCTTACACCCGTAAGATGCTGGCGTTGCTGCGGTACCGCCGAATACCACATCGCATGATTTGGGGTTCGCACTTTGAACCGCTTGCCAACTATCCTGTCCCCAAGGTTAAGCTTTTACCGACGTTTTACTTTCCAAGCGCCAAGGGCAAAGAAGCCGTCGTTGATTCGACCCCCATCATTGAGCGATTGGAACGCGAACATGCTGACAGAAGAGTCGTACCCGACGATCCTTTGTTGCGCTTTATAGACAGGCTGATTGAGGACTTCGCCGATGAATGGGTTACCAAGGCGATGTTTCACTACCGTTGGCACTATGCGGAAGACGCTGCCCACGCGGCCCCCTTGCTCGCTTTCTGGCAAAACCTGCACCTGGCGGAAGGGCCGGCCAAAACTTCAAGCCAAGCGTTTGCGTCAAGGCAAATTTCCAGACTCTATGTGGTGGGTTCGAGCCAACAAACAGCACGCGTCATTGAATCCAGTTTTGAGCGCTTGGTAGGCATCATGGACCGCATCATTCAGCGTCAAGGCTTTGTGTTGGGAACGCGGCCTTCAGCCGGCGACTTTGGCATCTATGGTCAATTAACGCAATTGGTTTGGGTCGATCCTACCCCAGCGCGTTTTGTGGCTAAGCATTCGCCACGCTTGCATGCATGGATTGATCGCACAGATGACTTGTCGGGTCTTGAGACAGGACAATGGACTGACCGATCGCAAATTCACAGCCATGTCAATGAACTGCTCCAAGAAATTGGACGCGTGTATGTGCCGTTTTTGTTCGCCAATGCAAAAGCCATTCAAGAAGGGCAAGCAGAATTTGAAACCCGCATTGATGGGCAAGCATGGTCGCAACCTGTGTTCCCTTACCAAGCCAAATGCCTTGCACATTTGCGACAAGAAGCGCTTTCATTGTCGGCGGATGTGCGACATACTTTGCTTGACCTGTTCAAGGGAACGGGCTGCGAGCCATTGCTGGCCGACTTTTAAACCACTCAGCACGCC